>NZ_JBPOFP010000050.1:0-32958 GCF_051252315.1 Paraglaciecola sp.
GCTAGAAAATTTTTTGCCAATCATCATAGCCGATCTCCCTATTTTATTGATATTAGTAAAGAGTTCGTTGAATTTTTGAGTAATGAGTATGAACCAAATGATTCAGATCCTATTTTTATGCAAGAGTTGGCTCATTACGAGTGGTTAGAACTGGATGTGAGTGTACGAAAGTCTCGACAAGATGGCGTTATTTGGGATGGTAAAAGTGAGGTAACTGACGTGTGTTTGTCGCAGTTGGCAAGTCTAGTGAGTTATCAATTTCCGGTACATCAAATTAGCACTGATTTTCAACCAAGTGAGTCTGCCGGCACTGTGTATTTGGTGGTTTATCGTGACGATGAAGATGAGGTGAACTTCACTTTAGTAAACGAGGTAACCGCTCACTTGCTAAATACAATTCAACAT
This sequence comes from Paraglaciecola sp., assembly GCF_051252315.1. Taxonomy (GTDB): domain Bacteria; phylum Pseudomonadota; class Gammaproteobacteria; order Enterobacterales; family Alteromonadaceae; genus Paraglaciecola. The sequence goes on from NZ_JBPOFP010000050.1 coordinate 406, forward strand.
AGCGGAAAGATTGAAATCAAAAGCCTGATGCAAGTTATGATTGAAGCAATGCCGCAGTTAGATGCCAAGCAGGTATCTGAATCATTACAGCAAGTTATAAAACAGCTATTGTCACAGCAAATATTATTAACAGTGAAGTCCTAGGGGCTGTTGATATTTGCTGTATACTTTTGCAGCGACTTGCGCGGTGTTTATACAATGAAGCGCGATTGTGGTGTAGTTGTTCTACATGAATGAGTGCTGAAGCACTAGAAATGCCGCGCAAACACTGTCCTACGGATTCGTCCTAAAAGCTTTTTACTCTTTGTTGCAGAATTTCCACTTATTCCAATAGGCCTTCAACACTGCGCCTCGATTAAAAAGCTTTTAATTAGAACAAAATGTATACATCAAAGATCAACAGCCCCTAATAACACTATCAATTTTTATAAGATTCGATTAACATCTGCGCCTAATACTGTATTGTTTTAATTTGAGTTATTGCTCATATTTTGGAGAATTATTATGCAAGATGATCAAGGTATCCAAGATCCTTTTAACTGGTTGTATTTTTTTGTTGCAGTCGGATTTTTAGTCGCATTACCACTAATGCATGTCATCATTGGTTGGTTTAAGTTTTATCTATAACAACCAACTTTCGCTTTCCATTTAATCTTTTCGGTGAATTCTGTGCCCGCAGCCTATATTAAATCAGTTATCCGAACGGTTCCTGATTATCCAAAAGCAGGCATCATGTTTCGTGATGTCACATCTGTATTAGAAGATCATAAAGCCTATTCGTCGACTCTCGAATATATGGTTAAACTTTTTGCTCCTATGGGATTCGATAAAATTGCTGGCACTGAAGCCCGTGGTTTTTTATTTGGTGCCCCTCTAGCAATTGAATTAGGGATTGGATTTATTCCGGTTCGTAAACCTAATAAGTTACCCAGAGAAGTGATTAGTGAAAGTTACGAATTAGAATACGGCACTGATTGTTTAGAAATGCATAAAGATGCAGTAAAACCAGGCGAAAAAGTATTAATGATAGATGATTTGTTAGCAACTGGTGGCACCATGATCGCGACTGCAAATTTGATTCGTCGACTAGGTGGTATTGTTGAACATGCTGGGTTTGTTATTTCTTTGCCTGATTTAGGTGGCGAAACAAAACTACAGGACATTGGTGTGAAAAGTTATTCAATCTGTGAATTTGCAGGCGAATAGATTAACCACAAAAATAACAAGTAAGTGATAGGCGATAATGAGTTATCAAGTTTTAGCACGTAAATGGCGACCTAATCGATTTGGCGAACTAGTTGGTCAAGAACATGTGGTTACAGCCATTTCAAATGCACTTGATAACAATAGATTACATCATGCCTATTTATTTACGGGTACTCGTGGTGTGGGTAAAACCACTATTGCCAGAATATTTTCTAAAAGTTTAAACTGTGAACAGGGTTTAAGTGCCACACCTTGTGGTCAGTGTGGTACCTGCCAAGAAATTGAAAATGGTAATTTTATCGATTTATTAGAAATCGATGCAGCTTCAAGAACCAAAGTAGAAGATACCAGAGAGTTACTCGACAACGTGCAATACAAGCCGAGTCGTGGTCGTTATAAAGTTTATCTAATTGATGAAGTGCATATGTTGTCTAAACATAGTTTTAATGCTTTGTTAAAGACTCTCGAAGAACCACCTCCACATGTTAAGTTTCTGCTCGCGACAACCGATCCTCAAAAGTTACCCGTGACCATTTTGTCACGCTGTTTACAGTTTAACTTGAAGGCCCTGTCACGTAGTCAAATAGCTAAGCAGCTTGAATTTGTGCTCGGCGAAGAACAGCTTCAATTTGAAAAAGATGCGTTAAATCAGCTTGCAAGAGCAGCGCAAGGTAGTATGCGAGATGCGCTAAGTTTAACCGACCAAGCGATTGCCCAAGGCAATGGTGTCGTTGGATTACAAATTGTCACCGACATGTTAGGCCTGATGGATAAAAATCAGGTATTAAAGTTGGTACATGCGGTTGTGCAAAAGGATAGTGCAGGTGTTATGCAACAAGTGGAGTTGATGGCAAATCAATCGCCAGATTATTCTCAGGTATTAGCTGAAATAATGAGTTTATTGCACCAAGTTGCTTTAACGCAGTTTGTACCAGATGCTTGTAAACTCGAAACTATTTCGGCCAGAGCTATTTTTCAAATTGCTAAGTCAGTGCCTGCTGAACAAATTCAGTTGCATTATCAAATCGCTTTGTCAGGCAAGAAAGATTTGCCTCATGCCGCTGATGCCCGAACTGGGTTAGAAATGACCTTATTGCGTATGTTAGCGTTTTGCCCGGGAGGTCTTAAATTAGTTCCCGCTGAAATAGCCTCTAAAACTCCTGATGTTGCTCCTTTGGCGCAGGTTCAAACACAACCTTTGGCTAATGTTCAAACAGAATCTGAGATACAGTCTGAAACTCACAGCCAGGTGCAATCAGCTTCTCAAGTCTCTGATCCTGATCCTGCTCCAGCGGCTTCTGTTGCTAAAAAACCAATCGAATCTCATGACGTTTCAACGGTTGAGGCGAATCATTCTGCACAAGAGCAGCAACATAGTAGTTTTAAAGAAGATTCGAGCCAGCTTGTTGCTGATGAAAACCCTGTTGCAGTAAATTCTGTTTCGACTGATTCAGTCGAAGAAGAACAGGCGCCATTAGCAAATGCCGTTAATGAAACTAGCGATTTAGAATCACAAAAACTATTTGAGCAACAACAAGACATTATTGAGCAAGCCCAAGACTTTGGTCATCAAGGTTTTGATTATAATGAATTAGAACCTGTTCACTTAACAGAAGAACAGCCTTCTAATGCTCATAGTCAATTATCAGCAACTGAACCTTATGCGCCTGAACCCGCTAAACCAGAATTAGAAACGCAAGCTAATGCGGATGTTACGCCAAGTCAGGGGAAAAATAGCACTGCAGATTTAATTGCACTTAGAAACAGGCTAAAAGAAAACAAGATTACAGAGGAGGATAATGCTCAGCAGGTAAAAAAGTCTGAAAAGACAGAGCTACCTAGCCTAGCCTCGATCCGAAATCAAAACACTCAAACTTCTGGGCCAACAGTATCTGAGCATGCCGTATCAGAGCCTTCAGCGCATGAGCAAGCCTCAGCGCATGAGCAACCCGCTGCGCTAGAGCAAGTTACGTCAGAAATGCCGGTTACACCAGAACCAGCACTAGAGCAAAGTTCGTTTCATGAAAACCTGACAAGTGAACCTGAATCACCTGTTGAAACAGCTTTAGACAAAGACATTACGCTAGAACCTAGTAAACCAGATCCAGACGCTTTGTTAAGCACGCAAGAAATGGAGCAAGACAACCCGTTTTCAGCGGCAGCATCTAAAGAGTCCCATTCTGAATCTGAAGAATTAAATCAGGCGAATACACCTCCTTGGCCTGTTGAAGCTGAAACGCCTCAACGCAATGAAAATGTGCCGGGTACCCCAGAAAATAATTTGGCTACTACTGCAAATCTATCGATACAAAATATCGAACCTTCTGAGCCTGATCTAGACGTATTTGACCCTAATGCTCATTTAGATGAAGACAATGTTGGAGAAGTCGATTTAGATGTGCCAGCATTTTTACCTAACAAACAGAAAGTCTTAAAATCAAACCAACTAGATGATTGGAGCCAGTTAATTGACGACATGCAAATTAATGCGCTCACTAAGCAATTAGCACTTCATTCTTCTTTTGCGCGAGAAGGCAATGTTATTACATTGACCTTATTAGAAGGTAAGGAACACCTTAACTCTGAAACAGCTCATCAATTACTCAAACAAGCTTTATCAAAGACATTAAATATGCAGGTAGAGCTTGAAATTGTGATGGGACAACCCATAAATACACCTTATGCGTTACAGATTAAAATTAATCACGTACGTCAAGATTATGCCTGTCGGGTGGTAGAGAATGACCCAGGTATTGAGTTACTTAAACAAGAGTTTTCGGCCAGTGTGGTGGAACAGAGTATTCAAGCTAGATAGTGCTTAAGTGAACATCCCTTAATTACGAATTACCAAATATAAGAGAGAGAAAAATGTTTAAAGGTGGAATGGGCAACATGATGAAGCAGGCTCAGCAGATGCAAGAACGTATGCAAAAGAGCCAAGAAGAATTAGCCAATACCGAAATCACCGGTGAATCAGGCGCGGGTTTAGTTAAAATAACCATGACTTGTAATCACGCTGTACGCCGGGTAGAAATCGACGAAAGTTTGATGGAAGACGATAAAGAGATGATTGAAGATTTAGTTGCCGCCGCAATTAATGATAGTAATCGTCGTATTCAAGAAACCACCCAAGAAAAAATGGCCGGTGTAACAGGTGGAATGCAAATGCCACCAGGCATGAAGATGCCTTTCTAAGCTTAAAGCCTTCAAAAATAGCGCCTCAGGGCGCTATTTTTTTGTCTGAAAAGTGTGGGAAAACGGCCGAACCTAAAATTGGTGACAAATGATACGTATCAACGAACCTGACCCCGTAGGTTCTAAAAGTTATTTTTATAAAGAATCATTAGGCATATTTATTTAATACTGGTAAGTAATTAGGGCATTTGATACAACTATGTAAATTCAGAAATAGGGGAAAGTCGTTGGAAGAAAAACAGGAAACTTTCCCACTATTAAGTTGTTAAGTGTCTCGGGGACTCAATGAATTCTGGACCAAATTTTTCAAATTATTCGCTGGAAGAATTGTATGACGTTTTAGAGCATATTGACCGCGACAAGTATCCTGAACGAGTCAATGGAGTTAAAGAAGCTATCAAGTCTAAGGAACAGATGAATGAAACGAAAGAAAATACGGTTAAAAAACAACTCTCTCCTAGAGAAAAGTATCGAAATACCTTTTTAATACAAATATTGATTTTAACTTCAGTTCTAATTGCTGGTTTTCTACCAATGAAAGGCTTCGATTGGATAACTAGTGAAGATGAACCTCAACTTTATTGGGGGGTTGTAGTCGTGTTTTCTATCTGGACAATCTTCTATATTAATAAGTTCAAAAATGCAAAGGTTGACACTTAACAAGCTAATTAATAAGGACAAAAAACAGTTTGCTGTTTTCGTTCCTCAACATTTTAGCAAATAACTTTTTGCCCATTATTAGGGGGTTAAGTCCGCGTTTGAACTGTAGCTCAATCCCTAATGTACTATCTTTCGCTAAAAGCCGTCATACACATCTTGATTTTATCTCTGTAGCTTTTGATTTGCTGCGAATGAAACTTACGCTAAAAAGAGATGGGCTTGTCGAATGTCCAGATATGGACATCTGGACAAGGCAATACTTTATAGCTGGGAGCGACTTATTGCCGGTTCGAAGTAAAAGCCATTTACTTTTTACATAAGGTAAGTTTGTGGAGCACGGCCTCTTTCTGGATACTCTTTCTTGGCTGTTGAAGAAAGAGTCTCTAGCTCGAAGGGATTCGAGTTAAAAACTGCATGGAGGCAGGTGAACGAAGTGAATGCTTGGTATGCGCAGCGTATAGTTTTTCACAATTGAAAACCAAGTACGTTTTATCGCTCATTTTTTCCGTTCAACCTATTAAGTTATTCAGTCCGCTATTAGCGTGAAGCAGAAGTAGAAGTAGAAGTAGAAGTAGAAGTAGATTACACTTATCACATCAGGTGGGCGCATAGAGATACGCCTAGTTTAGTTTTTCTTTGTTAATTTAAGCCGCGACAGATTGTCTTGAAATGGTCTTAAATACGCCTGATATAAAGTGGGGTGACCTGGGTCGTTACGACTAATCCCAAATTGGATCCTGCCCACTTCAGATGATTTAACTAAGGTACCTGTGATCCTATCCCAAATGGCTAAGGCCGAGCCTAAGTTGCGGTCGAAATGTGCTGGATTGTTACTATGGTGAATCTGATGTTGTGCTGGGCTGATAAAGCATGATTCTAGCTTGTCTCCCCACGACCACCATACGTGAGAGTGACGTAGGTTTGAGCCCATTAGGTTAAATACAAACACAAATACATTGGCGCCTAATACATCAAACATACTTAATGTGGGTCCAAAAAAGTAATAACCTACACCTACCGCTAAACCTTGAGATACAGCCATTCTGCTGGCATATAGGTAGCTTTCAAAAGGGTGACTTCGATAAATAGTCATGGGGGTCATTACTTTTGCTGAATGGTGTACTTTATGAAAGTCCCATAACACAGGTATTTTATGTAAGGCTAGGTGCAGTAAAAAGCGTGTGAGGTCATCTAATAAAAATAGAATGCAGGTAAAAATGCTCACGATGATGAATTTTTGCTCTGTGATGGGAGGGATTTTACCAAAAAGAACTTCGAGCATGTCTGAAAAGCCTATGGCTATGGGCACCATAGTCAATACAACTGGAGCCCAAAGTAGCACTTTTAGTATCCGGTTTATAATAAACAATGCATAATCAAGACGAGCTGAAGGATGCAGCCATATTTTTTTATTAAACAGAAAGGCTAAAAACTCAGGTAACTTAAAACCTTGTTTTTGAACTAAATATACGGGAATGGTAAGCAAAATAGCAGATAACAGATAGATACCAAAAATACGTTTATTGGCATCTATCAAATATTCCGGTAGAGACAAAATACTTTGGTTTAGTAAATCCATTATTTGCATTTAATTTGCCATCACAGATGAGGTGTTTAGTTAAAATCTATATCGATAACCAACTTGAAATTGCCTCGGTTTGCTTGGTCTGGCACCAAATGGTCTGCGACTAGAGATTTTAGCTGAATCTAATAGGTTATCTATTTTTGCATATAATTGGCTGTGACCATTTAATTCATAACTGCCAGACAAATCAACAATTGTATATGCGTCTGTTTTTAATCCTGCTAGAGGTGAATCTTTAGTGTCACCGGTTAGTGCAGTTTGGGCAGATTCTTTCATGGCACCGGAGTAATTAACTAGCATAGATAATTGCCAAGTATTAGCGGTTAAGCCAAAGCTAAGGGTTAACATATTATCTGCTAAATAAGGGACGCCGTCGCCTTCTTCAACAAAGCCCCATTGGGTAAAGTCAGAATAAAACGTATCTTTGAATTCAGATTCGGTATGAGTATAAACAATCGACCAGGGTAGGGATAATTGGTTGGTTAGTTTATAGGTGTCACTCAATGTGGCCTCTATGCCGTAAATATCCACAGCTCCACCATTGAATTCAAGATCAGTGTCACAACCGGCAGACACAGAACAACTCTCTTTTAGGTTGCTGTAATCAGTGAAAAAGCCAATGACTTCTGCTTTTTGCCCGTTATTTATGTATCTATAACCTAATTCATAATTGACACTTTTTTCGGTTTCTATCTGCGCCTCTTGAATTGGGCTAGTAGGAACAAAACCACTATGTACGCCACCAAAAATACCAGCGTGTTTAGACAGTTCGTAATAGGCACTTATGCTGGGTAACCAAATCCGGTTGGTTTTCTTTTGAAAGTCTTGCTCTTTATTAGGCGCTCTATTTTGGTAATAACCATCGATCAATTCACCTCTTATTCCAGCTGTGATACTCAAGTTGTCAAATTGTAAGGTGTCTTGAATATACACTGATAAGGCTTCTGTTTGTTCGGTATTGGTTGACGCGGCTCTGGTTTGTTCCCCTGTAGATTGTAGTTTGCCAGATTGCATTAAAAAGTTATCTTCTAGGTGGTTACGTTGAATTTGGTCTTCATGAAATCGAAGGCCACCTTCAATTTGATGAGCAAAATTAAACAATTGTAAGTTCCAAGCAAAATCTATTTGGGCACCTTGTGAGTAATATTCTCTATCGTTAGTACTCAGTACTAAAATCTCACGAGCGGTACTGTCTCTTTCACCGGTTAAGGTTTGATAATAAATCAGATTTTCTTCGTGGTTTGGATGACGTAAAATTTGTTGTAATGTTGGGATGTCGTCATTAAACGAACTTTTAATTTCATTCAATTTGAACCAAGCGCGTTCAAAGTCATTACGGTAAACACGGGTGGTCGCGTTAAAATTTGAAAACTCAATATGATGAGTAAACTGTACTTGTTTATGGGTCCAGTTCATTTGATCAAGTTGGCTAGCAGCGTAACGTCGATAAGGGTTTTCAGCAAAATCTGAGTCGGTTAAACCTAGGTAGGTTTCGTCAGAGGTTTCTTCAGCGTAAGCAAATTTTAATTCAAACAATTGAGAGTAGTCACTGCCATCTAATTGATAATTAAACTTTGTCATTATATCTGACTTATCAAACCCTGTGTCGCCACCTCCATCTAACTCTTTAAAGCCGTCAGCTTTAAATTTAAGGCCTTCAATCAGATAGCCAAAGTTACCATTAGTATCACCATAATAAGCATGTAACTTTCCATAACTATCTGTACCTGCGCCTAAGTCTATTGCCCCTTCTTGACCATCTGGTACTTGTCTAGATATTAAATTTAAGGCACCGGCTACGGTATTAGGACCGTACTTTATCGTTGATGGGCCTTTGGTGACTTCTATGGATGTCATACGAGTTGTATTGGGGAAATAGTAGGCCGCTGAGGCCGAGTAGGGGGCAGGGCCAATTAATACACCATCTTCCATGATGTTTATTTTTTTACTACGCTCAGGCGTTACGCCTCTAAAGCCAATGTTGGGGCGAAGTCCGTATCCATCTTCTTGGCGGATATTTACCCCTGCTACATTGGCTAATATTCTGCCAATGTCGTCATACTCAAACTTTTCAAGATCTAACTCACTAATCAAACTGACAGAGCCAGTTGATTTTCTGAGGTCTTCTTTGTTACCTATCACACTCATTCGTTCGATAGCGCTGGAGTCATCATCGGCCAAGGTAAATGGACTAAATAAAATACTGCTAATTAAAAGTGCTACTGGCGTTTTAAACATGGGTGTTTTTACTTTGTGTTGGTTAATCATTGTCACCAGCCGAGGTCGCTGGTAATTCTAGGGCTAGACTTTGGATAAAGTCATTTTTAAGATTGTCTGTTACTTTCTTGAGTTGATCGTGTACTTGTTGCACTTGTTCAGGATCTTGTTCAAGGAGTTCTGTTAGCGACTTTTGAATACCTAAAGCAAACTCGCTGACTTCATTTAGGTCTGTGCGCATTTGTTGCGCTGTTTCGGTAGCGCCTGCGTCAATTAAATAATCATCAAACCCAACACTTGCTTCAGTTTCACCGCCGAGAAAAATTAAATTCAATCCTTGGATATTATTAATAATATTTTGCAGTGAATTAAAGGCAAAAGGCGACTCGACGTTTTGGACACAAGGCGCTAGTCCACAATCGTTGGCAAATACGCCTAGTGGAGTCGCTAGTTTTGCATCTTTGGTGAATGTATCAATATAAAACAAGCCATCTGACACATCATTTACTGCATCGTGTACGTTGTTAAATGTGGTGTTCTGCCCGGCATTTTTTAAAATGTCGGCGTAACCTTCTGCTGAGGCTGTGCCATTCCAAGCGGTGAGTAAAGTTTGACTATTGGATACTAAGTCTGTGGCAACTAGTTTTGCAAATTGGCATCTGGCTTCGGTTTTTTCACTGTCGGGACGGTTGTTCCAACCCTCCGGTTCAGTGCCAAATACAGTACAGCTATGACTTAAAACGGGATTAAATAACAAATACTCTATGGCATCTAGGCCTTTTCTACTGGCGGTACGGGTGTTGATGTCATAGCTGTCTTGTTCGGCTAAAACTACGTCTTGGTCTATGGCGCAACTACTGGTGTTAGGCCATGAGTATATTTTATTTCTTAAGGCACTATTGTTTTCAATTAGAGGGCCTATTTGCATGACTTCGGCCATTTGCCACACTGCCATTGCCTCTCGCCAACTTTGTTTCGCTAGGGTTTGCTTATCTTCAGTGTCGTCTGCTTGAGTGCTAAGTGCATCACAATAAAGTGCGATGGCATTTTCTTGCTCTGCGGCTAATTCTGCAAATTTGGAGTAAGTCGGCAAAATAACATTGTCGGTTAAGTTTTGTAGCAATAAAGTTTGATTAAAATCTTCATTGTTAACAGGGGGCGTTGTTGGATCATTGGCAAATTGGCTTCCCTGGGTGCTACTTGTGCTTTCCCCACAGCCGCTAATACTAGCGGTAACTGCCAATAGGATGCTGGTCATTGTCCAATTAATCAGGTTAAAACGTAAAGGTTTTGCCACCTTTTGTACTCCATTTTATATATTATTTAAAACGCAAAAAGAGGTTAACCTTTTAAGGGTAACCTCTTTAGAGCATCAAGATTGATACTCATATTCAATACATATAGCTCTACCAATTAGCTACATTTTCTTCGTTAAAGTTATATGCTGCTTGGATTAGCGCTCGAGCTGATAATAAGTCAGCTTGGTAAGCCGCAACGTCACCAGTTAATACTGGCATGTCACCAAACAGTGTGTGCATCTGGGCAAAATCTGTATCAGATAATGGAGAGGCAGGATTGAATTGTAAACCCAATCCAAAACCTTTCATTTCAGACCAATGTTTAGCAATATCTGCATAGCTGTATTCAGCAGTACCAATGTTGGAAAGATCAGCATTTACATCATTAATATAATGAATAACGGTAGCTGCAATGGCTTTATCCCAACCACTACGTGCTGCGTCTCTAAACACTAGAAGTTCAGCCATTTGATCGTCGGTTAACGCTGTACCTGCGGTGTCGTTAAGTAATTTACGACCACCTAAAAAGGCGTTCATCGCATCGGCGCTAAAATCTGTCGCAACAGTTGCTCCAAGGTCTCGTTTGGATGCGTTTGGTGACTGACCAAAATTGTATTCAGAATTAAAGTCAATTGTTCCGTCACCATTGGTGTCGTGATAAAGCTGCCAGTCATCACGGCCACCTTTTATTGCCACTTCTTCATCTGTGTAATCAAGATAATCACGAGCAGCACCAAAATAGCCAAACCCTTCATCAAATTGATGCTCAAGACTTGTATAAGCGTTATCTGTATCGGTGTGATCTGATAACAATCCTTTGCCTTCAACGTCATTGTCTAGGTAATCATCTGCTCCTTGAGAATAAGCCACTGACATCAATAAAACTTTTTGAATAAGTTGCTTTAAATCACGACCATCAGAGGTTAAAGATATATTGGTGATGTCATTACCTAAAGGATCTTGACGTACTGTGCCATCTAGCTGAGTTTGAGCATTATCAGCTAACATATCGAATAAGCTACGAACGAGTAGTTCAGGAGTGGTTGAACCTTGTGCTCCCCAACCGACAAATGCTCCATTATTCCAGTCTTTATGTTGCCCTGTAGCATCATTACCAGCAATTTTTCCCACTAGGTTCTTAGATGAACCAGAGATCTCGGCTAGGGTGCCTTGTGCGTTGGGTGAAGTCTGCGTGAGCAATGCACGTTGTGAAAGTACTTCATAATCAGCCACATCAAAATAAGAATTTAGAGCGCTAAGTACATCGTCACGGTTAGTAAAGGTGCCATTAGTATCAAGTGTGGTGGCATCACTTAACTCTGCTGAAATTAAATTGGCAAGGTCATTGATAAGTAATTGACGGGCAACTTGTCCACTGTAGCTAACTGCAGATTCGCCTGGCATGCTGGCACTTTCGAAGTCGTAGTAATCGAGTAAATCGTCAACAGTTATTGTTATGTCTTTATTAAAGTTGGCATTTGCACTGTCTGTTACTGTGATGTTTAGTGTGACACTTTCTTCTTGCTCAAAGTTAAGAGCATTTTCAGCTTTTAATTTAAGAGTGGCGCCGTCTATTTCAAAACGTTCATCATCAACTGCAAAGGTAAAGGTATCAGCGGAATTGGCGTCTGTGGCTGATAAAGTACCAATTGTTTCGCCGGCTGCATTTTCAGATACATTCATAGCTGAAAGAGTAATATCGGTAGGTGCACTGTTAGTTGGTGTGGGAGCCGGTGTTGGTTCTGGATTGCTTGAACCTCCACCACAAGCGGTTAACCCGAGCATTGCAGTAACAATAGTAATAGAGAGTAAACTCTTCTTAGCTGAAAGCATGTGTACCTCAAAAAAATAAAATTAAATACTGATATGCCGGTTACTATAATGGAACTCTAAATGAGAATCAATATTATTTGCATCTTGTGTCGTATTTAATGTTTTTGATGATTAGTATCACTTATAAGAGGGAAGAGACAGGGTAATGAGAGTCATATCGTTATAAATATGACTCATTATAAATATGATAACGGTGTTTCAATTTATCGAGTTTTGTTATGATCTTTTAATCCCGAGGAACAAAGTTATTTATTGTTCAAATTTAAAGAGTTATTGAGACAAACTTTATGCAGTTCAGCCCTTTGATTAAAGATCTAGTCGACGCATTTAAAATCCTACCTGGTGTTGGCCCTAAAAGTGCGCAGCGCATGGCGTTTCATTTATTGGAGCGCAATAGACAAGGGGCGCTACAGTTAAGTCGCGTGTTACACAATGCTATGGAACACGTTAAACATTGTGAACAGTGCCGTACATTTTGTGAAAATAAGTTGTGTGAAATATGTGCCAATCCTAAGCGTCAAATGAACACAACTTTGTGTGTGGTTGAATCGCCACAAGACGTGTTAGCTATTGAGCAAACGGCTGAGTTTGGTGGACGTTATTTTGTGTTAATGGGGCATTTATCGCCAATTGATGGAATAGGTCCTGCTGACATTGGTTTGGAGCAATTCGCTAATATTCTAGAAAATGACAAAATTGACGAAGTCATTTTGGCAACAAACCCCACTGTAGAAGGTGAAGCAACAGCACATTATATTGCCGAAATGTGCAAAAACCAGGATGTGAAAGCTAGCCGTATTGCCCATGGTGTGCCTGTTGGTGGAGAGCTAGAGTTTATTGATGGCAACACTTTGACTCATGCCTTTAACGGTCGTCGAAGTTTTTAGACACTCATCATTTTACTGCTTATCTTGATCCTACTTCTGTGTGCTGAGATAAGCTTCATTTTAAATAATCTGAATATAATTTTTACATCTTCCTTGAAAAGCCATTAAGCGGCCTTATTACATATCCATCGATTTATAGTAACAACAAATTAAGGGATACGTGGCTATGGCTGACGCAGCTCAACAAGAAACTCATGGATTTCAAACTGAAGTAAAACAGTTACTTCAATTAATGATCCATTCACTTTATTCAAACAAAGAAATTTTCCTTCGTGAGCTTGTCTCTAATGCTGCGGATGCTGCTGACAAGTTACGCTTTAAGGCGTTATCAAATGATAGCTTGTATGAAGGCGACGGTGATTTACACGTTAAGTTAAGCTTAGACAAAGAAGCTGGTACTGTGACGATTGCTGATAACGGCATTGGCATGAACAAAGCAGACGTAATTGAGCATTTAGGTACGATTGCTAAGTCTGGTACTAAAGAATTTTTTGGTAAGTTGTCTGGTGACCAAGCTAAAGATTCTCAATTAATTGGTCAATTTGGTGTGGGTTTCTATTCTGCGTTTATTGTGGCTGACAATGTGACTGTGCGCACTCGCGCGGCAGGTGACGATAAAACCAATGGTGTGCAATGGCAATCAGCTGGTGAAGGTGAATTTACCATCACAGATATTGAAAAAGCTGAACGTGGTACAGAAATCACCTTACATTTAAAAGAAGACGAAAAAGAATTTTTAGATGATTGGAAACTTCGCTCTATAGTAAGTAAATACTCTGATCACATCAGTATTCCAGTAAAAATGTATAAAGAAGAAGTACCAGAGAGTGAAGGTCCAAAAGGCCCTGACGGAGAAGATGGAGAGAAAATTCCAGCTCAACCAGCTTTTTGGGAAGCGGTTAACAAGGCGACTGCTCTTTGGACTCGCGACAAATCTGATGTTTCTAAAGAAGAATATACAGAGTTTTACAAACATATTTCTCATGACTTTAGTGACCCTATGGTTTGGTCTCATAATAAAGTTGAAGGGAAAACTGAATACACTAGCTTGTTATATATTCCAAGCAAAGCGCCTTTTGATATGTGGAATCGTGATCAAAAACACGGACTGAAACTATATGTTCAACGTGTATTTATCATGGACGACGCTGAACAAATGTTGCCTAGCTATTTACGTTTTGTGAAAGGCTTATTGGACTCTAATGACTTACCTTTGAATGTATCTCGTGAAATTTTACAAGATAACAAGGTGACTCAAGCGATGCGCCAAGGCTGTACTAAGCGTGTTTTACAAATGCTTGAGAAAACAGCTAAAAATGATGCTGAAAAGTATCAAGCTTTCTGGACTGAGTTTGGTAATGCCTTAAAAGAAGGCCCTGCAGAAGACCACGCTAATAAAGAAAAAATTGCTGGTTTAATGCGTTTTGCTTCAACGAATAATGATTCAGATGTGCAAACCGTATCGCTTGCAGATTATGTAAGTCGTATGCAAGAAAAGCAGGATAAAATTTATTACATCACTGCTGATAGTTATCAAGCGGCTAAATCTAGTCCTCATCTTGAGATCTTCCGTAAGAAAGGCATTGAAGTATTATTGATGTCTGACCGTGTGGATGAGTGGTTAATGTCTCACTTAACTGAGTTTGATGAGAAATCATTTCAGTCAATTACTCACGGTGCCTTAGATTTAGGTGACTTAGAAGACGAAGATAGCAAAAAAGCCTTAGAAGAAGCTGAGAAGCAAGTTGAGGGTGTAGCTGAGCGAGTGAAAACGGCTCTTGGCGACAAAGTTAAAGAAGTGAAATTTACTCACAGATTAACCGACTCACCAGCTTGTATTGTTGCTGATGAGCAAGGTATGACAACCCAAATGGCTAAATTGATGGCAGCGGCAGGGCAACCAGTTCCTGAAACTCAATATCATTTTGAGTTAAACCCGGAGCATCAGTTGGTTAAATTGTTAGCTGATATTCAAGATGAAGAGCAGTTTGCCCAATGGTCTGGCGTATTGTACGACCAAGCAGCTTTATCTGAACAAGGTAGCTTAAAAGACCCTGCTAGCTTTGTACAAAACTTAAACAAGTTGTTAATGACATTAGCCAAATAGGCTGAAAACTTAACACTTAATATACTAAAAACGGGCTTTAATGCCCGTTTTTGATTTAAGTACAAGATTTTCATCATCTTTAAGGTAATCTAAGGTGTAATATTCTTGTAACCTTAAAGTTGAATGTGTAAAGTTGCGGCTTTACTATTTTTAATAATTACTTTTTATATATACAGAGGACACAGCATGCGCATTATTCTTCTAGGTGCTCCCGGCGCAGGAAAAGGTACCCAAGCTCAATTCTTAATGGGCAAGTATGGTATTCCACAGATCTCTACTGGAGATATGCTAAGAGCAGCTATTAAAGCGGGAACTGAATTAGGATTAGCAGCGAAACGCGTAATGGATGAAGGAAAGCTAGTTTCAGACGAATTAATTATTGGTCTAGTGAAAGAGCGTATTACCCAAGAAGATTGCGCTAATGGCTTTTTATTAGACGGTTTTCCGCGCACGATCCCTCAAGCTGATGCGATGAAAGAAGCTGAAATAAATATTGATTATGTCATTGAATTTGATGTAGCAGATGAAGTTATTGTTGAGCGTATGGCTGGACGTAGAGTTCATCCAGGTTCTGGCCGTGTTTATCACCTTACCTATAACCCGTCAAAGGTAGAAGGTAAAGATGATGAGACTGGTGAAGATTTGGTTATTCGCCCAGATGATGAAGAAGCGACAGTTCGCAAACGTTTAGGTATTTATCACGAACAAACCAAACCTTTAGTTTCTTATTATACTAATGAAGCAAAAGCCGGAAATTGTGCGTATCAGAAGTTTGACGGCACGCAGGCTGTTGAAGATGTGAGTAGTCAGTTAGCTAAATTGTTAGGTTAATATTAACCACAGTGTTTTAATGATAAAGCCCACCTTGTTGTGGGCTTTTTTATAAGGATAAAATTATGCATACCCCAATTACAGCTTTTTATGCCGGTTTATTAGCGATTCTATTTTTCTATCTTTCAGCATTAATTGTGCGAGTCAGAAAAACAAAAAGAATATCTCTTGGAGATGGCGGGGATAAACATTTTCAACAGGTGATCCGTGCCCATGGTAATTTTAGTGAATATACACCTATTGTTTTGGTGTTAATGCTTATTGCTGAGATTAATGGCACTGATGGGGCTCTATTGCATTATGCAGGGTCTGCCATGTTATTTGGTCGCTTTATCCATGCTTTTGGTTTGCGTCGTCATGCAGGCTCTAGTTGGCAGAGAATTGTGGGAATGTTAGCGACTTTTGCTTCGCTTATTGGGCTGGCTATCTTAAATATATTAATTCTTTATTAATTGGCATAATTCAATTTCAAGCATTAAAAAAGCGCTTGTATCAACTACAAGCGCTTTGAGATTCACACACAATCACACACTAAGGGAGTAGGCTTAATTCTAATCAAAGCCTTGTCAGCTATTTTCTATTAACTTGCTGCCTATCTCTATTTTTCTCGGTTTTTTGGACTCAGGTACTAAACGCTCTAAGTCGACATGTAATAACCCGTTTTCTAAGTCAGCAGCTAATACTTTAACGTGATCTCCTAATTGGAATTTACGCTCAAAGTTTCGCTCTGATATACCTTTGTGTAAAAACTTACGTTCGGCGGATTGGTCTTCTTTGGCTGGTTTGCGACCAATAACTTGCAACGTGTTTTCGTGCACTTCTATGTTAACTTCGTCTTTGGCAAACCCGGCAACGGCCATGGTAATTCGATATTTGTCCTCGGCTAACAATTCTATGTTGTAAGGAGGGTAAGAAGACTGTTTTTCGTTTCTTGAAGCTGTGTCGATCATTGATGCTAAGTGATCAAAACCAATGAAAGAACGGTAAAGTGGAGATAGATCGATGTTACGCATTTTGTATATCCTCATATATTAAGCAATATAAATATTAAGTTGCCCCGACAGTTCGGCGGCAGTTTGAGTATAGAAATCCATGTCACTCACCATTATTGGTTTACAAATTCTTATCTAACTATTTAGTAAGAAACTTGTAGCAGGTTCACTCCTGTAATCCTGTGTCAACCCTTTCGGCGTCGACAATAAAGATATGTAGATGCACAATCATTTTTCAATGATAAAAATTAAAATTTATTAAAATAATTTTTAAGCTGTTGAAATTTATACGTAATTTTTATTATTTTTTTTGAGTTTAATTTTTGTTTTAAGTAAGAGGTTCAACTCAATGATTTTTTTACTGCCATTTTTGCGTGGATAAAAGCAGTGTCGAATAGTGGGTGAGTTGTATGGGTTTTATTTACCAGTAGACCTATTTCGGTACATCCAAGAATAATTCCTTGTGCTCCTTTGTTGGTTAATCTGTCTATGATATTTAGATATTCATTCCTTGATTTTTGCTCAACTACACCTAAACATAATTCTTGGTATATCACTCTATGAATAATCTCTTGCTCAGAGTCACTTGGGGTATGCACTGTAAGTTTATACTTCGCCATTAACCTATCTTTATAGAAAGGCTGCTGCATTGTGAATTTGGTGCCTAACAATGCCACTTTTGTGATCTTATTCTCAGTGAGTTTTTCACCTGTTGCATCAGCAATATGTAATAAAGGAATATTTACTGCTTGTTGAACTTGTTCTGCTACTTTATGCATTGTATTCGTGCAAATGAGGAAAAAGTCTGCGCCTGCAGATTCAATATCTTGCGCCGCTTTTGACAAAATAAGTGCCATTTTTTGCCAATCGCCCACTTGTTGTAACTTTTCAATTTCAGCGAAGTCGACACTAACCAATACAATTTTAGCTGAGTGGAAGCCTCCTAGTTGTTGTTTAATGCCTTGGTTTATTACTTGGTAATAAGAGGCTGTAGATTCCCAGCTCATGCCGCCAATTAAGCCGATTGTTTTCATCTTATATCCAAATTTATTTGAGTAATAGTAGGAAGATAATAACTGAAATTAACACAAGAAAACGTGAACCATTGAAATAGCTGATAATTAGTGAATAAACTTGGGCTTTTCCGACGAAAGCTATACACTATCGGCAATTGATTAGATGAGCTTTATTCATCTTCAAACTTAGGAATAATATGATTAACAACGATGTGTTGAGACGAGTACGTTACATCTTTGATTTTAGTGATGCGGAAATGATTAAGGTTTTTACTCAGGCTGATTATCCAGCAAAAGTTGAAGAGTTACATGCTTGGTTACGCAAAGATGATGACCCTCAATTTGTTGAGATTTCAGATATTCAATTCTCACTTTTTTTGAACGGGTTAATTAATTTAAAACGTGGTAAAAAAGAGGGAGTTGAGGCGCCTGTTGAACGCAGGTTAACTAATAATATTATCTTTAGAAAGCTGAAAATAGCGCTCAATATGCAAGCTGAAGAGATCTTAGAGACTATTGCTTTGGCTGACTTTAAAATGAGCAAACATGAACTAAGCGCTCTTTTTAGAAAACCTGAGAATCGCCAATATCGCCTATGTAAAGATCAGATATTAAGAAATTTCTTGAAAGGGTTACAGATTAAACTTAGAGGCGAATAATACATTCTGACAGGTTTGTTAAGTTCTTTAGGATGTTGTGCTAGTAATGCCTATTTAACATCTAATTGACGACCTTAGTTGGTCGTCTAAATTATATAGGAATAGAGATTAAAAATTCGGTACCCTTAATGGAATGTTTTTTACAGCTTATCTTACCATTCAGTTTTTGTGTCACTAGGTTATAAACAATACTAAGTCCTAACCCTGATCCTCCTTTGCCTCTTTTAGATGTAAAGAATGGATCAAATATCCTGGGCAGAATATCGTCGTTAATACCCTCTCCATTATCCCGATAAGATATTGATATTGAAGACTTAGTATGGATAAAGTCTATTTCAATTTTACCTTCACTTGAATGTGAAAATGCATGTTCAATTGAGTTGTCGATTAAGTTAGTGATAATTTGTGACAGGGATCCAGGGTAGGTTAAAATGGATAACTCCTTGTCCCCACTAAGTAATACTTCAACATTGTTATTTTTGGTTTTTGGGGTCATTGTCGTAATGACATCATTTAGATATTCTTTTAGTTTGATGGCCCTTTTTTTGTCATTTGATTGGTCAACAGCAATCATCTTAAAGTTTCTAATTAACTCTCGTGCTCTTTCCAAGTTCCTTAGAATTAAATTACTATTCTCACCAATTTGGCTAAAGCTTTCCATAAATTTGGATTTACTTAAGTTACCAGAATTTATTGCTTCTTTAAGAGCGTCGGACATATATTCCAAATGACTTGCTCCAGTCACCGCTATCCCTAATGGAGTATTAATTTCGTGGGATATTCCCGCGACAAGTGCACCCAAAGCAGCCATCTTTTCTTTTTCAATTAATTGATTTTGTGTCGATTGTAGCTGTGTGATAACACTTTCTAATTTTGAATTTGCGGCGGTTAATTCTAGGGTTCTTTCTTTTACTCTATCTTCTAATTTAACTTTAGCATCATGTAATTCTTGTTGAGCCGATTTTAACTGAGTAATGTCATCATAAGTACCCACTATCCCAACAACCATGTTCAATTGGTTGATGATGGGACGTTTGGATTTTCTTAGCCATATGGTATTGCCACTCTTTTGAGTTTGAGGCTCTTCTAATCCGATAATATGTTCACTCGTCATCATAGTGTCAGTGTCGCTCTCACGATAACGATCAGCATGTAGGGGAAATAGTTCGTTATCTGTTAAACCGTCTATGTTTAATGGTGTGGATAAAGATGCGTCGTCAGAAAATGCTCGGTTACATCCTTGATATATGGATTTTCTATTTTTCCAAAATACTCTTTGAGGCATTAAATCTAATACTGTTTGGTATGTATGAATTTTTAATTGAGATTGTTTTTCTTGTGCCTCTCTCACAAATACGTTATTCAAACACTGATAAGCCGCAGGATAGTTTTGTTCGAAATTAGCGGACTTATTAGCCTGATATATTATGGTTCCCACTAATTTTTCGTCAATGCTAAAAGGAATGGCAAATAATTTTTCTTTGGCGTCCAGAGGTAGTGTAATTTCTGGGTTATTTGGAAATAGATCTTTTTTTAAGTTATGTGGATAGGCAGTTACTTCAACGTTATTTTTGATGATATCTGGATAGGTTTCGGGTACTTCTTCAAACTTCAGCAAAGAGTGAGCTTGAGTAATTACCGAGCCTTGGGATAGATTTACATGGCTATTTAGATGGTATTCGTAATTACTTCTATCTACTTGAACCTTGGTTACTATGATGAACGAGGCACTTAATAAGTCTGAAAGAGACTTTATCGCCTTTGAAAAATACGGAGTCTGAGTAAATCCTTGTGAAGAGTCCCTTGAAATGTATTCAATAAAATCTAATTGCATACTTATTCGCTATTTGGGTTTTGTTAATTTAATTAAGTTTTTTTGGTAAAAATGTTTGTCTTTAACCTATTTGAATAAAATTATTCTAAAAATAGTATGGCATTTTAATTCGATGATTATTAGTTAATATGGCGAAGTCCAGACTAAAGTATAGCTTACTGATGGTTTTACGGACAGGTTCGCCCATTTTAATACTCCTTTGGAGAGCATTTTTTATTTTTCACTAAGTCATTGATGTTATTAAAAATCAAAGCGGTATAACTGAAGTGCGTCTACCGCTTGATTGATCTTTATTGGGACATCTTCTTTTGAAAGAAATTATATGAGTTTCTATCAGAAAGCTTCTGAGAAAAACTCATGCCCAACTGTGCTAATTGGTAGGGGGCAGGGTATTTGTTTATCACCATTTTTAATTGAGCTAAGGCTTGTTTCGTTTTACCCAGGTTGTCTAGAGCAATAAAATAGACGTAGGCATATTGTCCGTTTTCTGGCTCAAGTTTGATGGCTTGTTGAAAAGATTTCAACGAATCTTGTTTTGCACCACTGCGTATCTGATGAAGACCAAAGCTATAATACAACATTCCTGATTTAGGATTGGCTTTGATACCTTGTTGATAGATTTCTCTTTCTTTTTCTGCTGATTGTGAGCGACGATAGATATCGGCTAAGTTGACATAAGCAGCCGGAAAATAAGGATCAACATTAATCGCTTGTTGTAGCGAGTTTATAGCTGGTTGCAATTGTTGCATGTTCAGTTGCAACATGCTCATATTTAGGCCGCCTTCACCTCGCCAAGTACTAACTTGATGAGAGGTGACTAATTCCTCAAACGCACTCTTTAACGCTTCAGACTTATCAACTCCAAGCTCTAATAAATGACTTGCCGCTTGAACTCTAATGGCTTTATATTCATCTTTAAGCAGTTTTATGAAACTTTTAGTTCTTTCAGGTAAAGGAATTAAAAAACCAAGCTGAGCTGTGGCTAATCGAATTAAGGGCTCAGACGAATTCACCCAATTTTTTATTTGTGCATCGGTTAATTGTTGGACTGAATTTGGCAGCAAAGCGATGGCACTTGCACGATAAATTTCATTGATATTATTATCATTAATAATGGCGAAGTGCTGGTCAGCGGGCAGTCGATATTGATGTTGTAACCTAATTAAAGCCTTTTCATTTTGACTGAGCTTGTTGTTATTACCATATCGTTCTTTGACTTGCGTTGTCGCCCATTTCGCTGATTTATTCTCATGGCAAGCATTACAGGTGTTAGGTGTACCGAATTGTTCAGTTAACTCGGGCCTAGGGATCCTAAAGCTATGATCTCTTCGCGCATCAACGCCCATATAGGTTTTTTCTGGCATGTGGCAACTTACACATTGTCCGCCGGTAGAATCTGCTGGATGAATTAGGTGTTTCTCTTGTTGATAGGTTTCGGCGCTATGGCATTGCAAACAAAGCCCATTACCTTCAACTTTTAACTTCATCGAGTGGGGGTTATGACAATCTAAACAATTTACGCCTTCATGAAACATCTTGCTTTGTAAAAAGGAGCCGTAGACATAGACCTCTTCTTTAATTTGTCCGTCAACATGATACATAGGTTGACTTAATAGTGACGGCGAAAACTGATCTAAGAACGGGGTTTTAGGTGTAATGCCATCAGTTAGAGGAGTGCGCAATGCATGACAGGCAAAACAGTCATCCATAAAACTGTTATCTCGTTTTTCACCTTGCCAAGTAGCTACTTTTTCTTCGGGTTTACGTAACCAATGTCCTAGTTGTTTTTGTTCTGTGGTGGTTAAATTAAGGGCTTGTTTACCTTTAGATTGAGGGTGTTCAGCAGGCATTTCGCCATGACATGACTGACAACCTACATTAATGTTGTCCCACTTTGTATCAAAGTCATTGGTATTACTGGTGTAATTCCGTTTTAATCCGTCAGAGTGACAATCCGCACACATGCCGTTCCAATTTTGTAATGGCTGCTGCCAATGTAATCTATCTTGAGGCAATACGTCTTCATCTGGATAGATGGGGTACCACTTTTGACCTTCTTGTTCTTTAGGTCTTGAATCCCAAGCGAAAGGAAAAACCTGAAAACGTTTATCTTTTGTTTCAATTAAATATTGTTGCAAAGGGTAGTGGCCAAATGTATAAGTCACTTTGTAGTCAGTTGTTTTGCCACCTTCGGTAAAGGTAATCCGAAAGTCAGTATCTTTTTTATAAAATTTAGCAGTTTGGCTATGGTGTTCGGCTGTTACTCCTGAAAAATCACCGAGTACCGAATCTGTGGTCGCCTGATCCATCGCTTTGGCGTGATCTGACTTTTGCCAATCTGATACCGCTTGTTGATGGCATGAAACACAGTCCTTTGCTTGTATGTCGGCATATGAAACCGTTGAAAAGCCAAACAATATAATGCAACAAACTAACTTAATTAAATCCATAAATAACGCTTATAATCTTGATTAGGCCGCTAGTTTAACAGAACTTAAACACAAAAATCGGCTGCTCAAAGTTAAATTTAAGGTAAAGATTAGCTACTCTTCTTCAAATAACTGGACTTAAGGTTAAAAAGGTCTAATTAAATAATCTGAACTCAGGTTAAATACAAATATGCGGCAAAAATTGGCTGGAGTCTTGTGTAATCAGTGAAGAGTCTTCTCGCAATGATATACCCGCTGCTTGATCGTTGACTAACCAAGAGCCAATTAAGGTGTGATTATTGCCAAACTGAGGTAATGGATAAAAGTCTTGGTATACAAAACCTTCCTCACCATAGGGTCCTTGCCCTTGAATAAGTGTTTTTCCTTTTTCAATAATGCTGACGTTGGCTCCTTCGCGAGAGAAAATCGGTTTTTTGACTAGTTTAGTTTCAGTCGCTTTTGCGAGTTCATCTTCGAAATAAGCAGCTAACAAGTTGGGATGATTGGGAAACATTTTCCAAAGCATTGGCATCAGTGCTTTATTAGACAATATCGATTTCCAAATAGGCTCTATCCAATTGACGTCCGCATCATGAATCGCTTGGCCAAATTCTTCTCTTTGCATAAACTCCCAAGGATAAAGTTTAAACAAAGTTTCGATTCGGTTGTCTTGCAAATCACTAAAACTGCCACACTCACTTAGGCCAATGTCTTCAACAAAAACAAAATCACTTAATAGGCCTGATTCTTTGGCACAGTCTTGTAAATATTGCACAGTACCGCGATCTTCTTCGGTATCTTGGCAGCAAGAAAAGTGCATTTGATCCACATTATAATATTTAGCAATTGCGGCTAAGCGGTGGACTAGTTTTTCTTGTAATGAATTAAATTGATCTGACTGTTTAGGTAATTTACCTGCGTTAACTTGTTCTTCTAACCATAACCACTGCCAAAAGCCACTTTCGTATAAAGAGGTGGGGGTATCAGCATTGTTTTCGTAAAGCTTGGCAGGCCCTTTGCCATGATAGGCAAAATCTAAACGAGAATATAAGCTAGGTTGTTTTTGTTTCCAAGAGTCACTAATGGCTGACCAAAAGTCTGTAGGAATTTGAAATTTTTCTAATAACTGTTCAGATTGAACAACTTTATCGACTACTTCTAAACACATCTGATGTATTTCTTCAGTAGGATCTTCTAAGTCTTGTTCGATTTGTTGTAATGAGAATTGATAGTAGGCTGTTTCATCCCAGTATGGCTCACCATACATAGTGTGAAACTTAAAGCCAAAATCGGCAGCTTTGCGCTGCCAATTAGGGCGTTCATCTATTTTAATTCTTAACATTGCATAGACAAAAAATAGTAAAAAACAAACTGAGTTTAACCACCCCAGCCACCTTTTTTGCTGCTGCTTCCCCAACTTGATTTAGCTCTTACACTGCTACCAAACCCACCTCGTTTCATGGTTTTAGATACAGTAGGTTTGGGTTTAAATGACTTTTCGCTTACACGCATTGTACGGCGTCGGTAATCACCAAAGTCATATCCATCCGCACCTATCCATCTATGTCTGTATGGGGAATACCGTGAATAAGAGGTAAACATGGGCTGATAGTGATAACCCCTTGGAGACATTAAGTTACTTAACATGTAACCCGCCATAAATGGCATAAAAAATGAGCCAGAACTGTTATTTACCGCATGACATTGATTGTTGCCAAATTCACTTTCACAATCTCGCTGTGAATTATATTTAGGGCCAGTTCGCTCTGCTTCGATAAGGGCTTCTTCGTATGCAAGCTTACATTGAGCAGCAGACTCAGGATTTGATTTCATGCAGTCTTCTGGACTGGTAAAAACTTGTGCTTGTTCTTGGTCACCACATGAAGATAAAAATATTGCTGTAATACCTAAAGCTAAAGGTTTAACACTAAAACCTTTACGCATGTTGTCAATATTGATTGAGCGAGAACGTTTACTGCTGGTATTTTTACTACTCGTTTTTAACTTGAAATCGGTTGGCATCAGACCTTCCTCCTAGTAGCTCATACAAGCTGCGTTAAGCAGACCTACTGCAACAGACATGGCAGCAAGAATAGTACCTGCGGACAGTTCGTTTTGGTCGATTCTTTCTGCAATTTTGGGCATAAATGTAAAACGTAATAAAGCAAAGGCAAGTGATTGTGCAATGATTGCGACAACACCCCATACAACAAAGTCTACAAGGGATTCTGAGTTTGATACCGCACCTGCGAGCGCAATACTAAATCCAATTATTGCTCCGCCAAAACCAACGGCTGCAGCTTGATTTTTATCTTCTTTAACCAGTTTCCACTCGTCATGCGGTGTCACAAAGGCATAAATTATTTTAAATATAAACAACAATACAATTGATACTGCAAAGTACAGTGCAAAGTTAGTTAACCCTTCAATTGAAGTTAGGATAGCGTCCATTGTAATTCCTTATGTGTATAAATGGATAAAGTGAGTTTTAACCATTAATAGTGATATCTGCTTGACCAATATTAAAGCCAGTACTAACAACTAAGCAACGATCAAAATTATTATTTATGAGTTTTTCTTCTGCACTTATGAGTACAGTTTCTGTCTCTTCTGCATTTATAGCTCTTTCGTATAACATGACGAACTGATCTGTTTCGCTGATATCGCCATCTTCTTCATAGGTTTTTTCGGTCATAGCGACAGGTGGAGATTCTTCACCTACAGCATCCCACACTCTTTGATATTGATGACCTTCTAGCGAATAAGTCGGGGTAGATATACCTGAGTCTACTGTTTGCTTCCATTGGATATCTGAACCTATGGTTTTAGTCTCATAGAAATACCACAACTTAACGTCTGTAATATGGTTTTGAGTATCACCACCGTCTAAGATAACTTGCAGATAGGCATCGTCGTCAGTATAAAAGCGTAAAATTTTACCGCCGGTATCTAAATTAACTTCACCAACCGCTTGGATAATGTGTTGGCTAGCAGCTTTTTCAATTACGAGTTCGGGTTCAATTAAGCGTAATTTTAGAGGGTCGAGTTCAAACGACCCACCAAGATATAATCCCATAATTTCAGGTGCTTTAGGTTTATTGTTAGTCTCTTTTTTACCAAATAATTTACTAAACATGTTTTACCTCAATAGCCTGTTATGCTTCCAAAAACTCATGCCAACGTATGTCTATTATTCGTTTTTCGGCAATGTAAAATATCTTGTCGTCAGGATACAAAATAAGATCTAAATCAGGGTTAACCAAAATATTAAGATTGTTATCTGATTTAGAAATTCCGATTAAGGTAGCGCGATAATGACGCTTTAAGTGTTCAAAAATACGTTCGACCTTAATGGGGGTTAAATCTGAAGGAATAGAAACTGAATACTGCGCTTGGCCATCATAGACATCTAAAAGATCATGGTGCAACAAACTTGAACCCGGATCGAAAGCGGATTTAGCCAACATTTCTACCGCAACGCTAGGTGTACATTCAACATTCGGGCAGTGTTTTTGTAATAGACCAACTAAACTTTCGTCGTTAAAGTACGCGACCATTTGAGCTTTAGGATTACGTTGACTGCAATATAAAGCGGTGGTCATGGTTAAGTCATCTTCAGGGTTATCCATTAATACTACCCGCGCTTTTTCAACACAGGCTCTATCCATATCTATGTCATTGCTAAAGGTAGCGACTTTTACGAATTCAATTTGACCCGGTAATGGGTTGGTGATATCGGCTCGAACACACAGGACTATGGTTGGGTCATCTTCTATTGACGCTCGTTCACGAATTAACAAATTTAGTAGGCGAATGGTACGGTGGCCATTCCAACCTAAAACTAAAATATGATCTTCTATATCTAAACTTTTCAAACCTCTTGCTCCTTTTTGCCATTGGTTAGACACCCAAGTAGCCACTCTTCCTAACACCAAAGCAAATATACTTAGGCCTAAAGGGATGACATAAAATGCGACTAAGTATTTTCCTGCACTGGTTGTAGGAGATAAATCACCATAACCCACAGTTGAGCCTGTTACCATTAACCAATATATAAAATCAGTATGTTCGACTAAGGTTGTTTCGCCAGCCCAGCGTAACAGTAGCCAACTACTTGAAGCATAGAAAACAAGCGTGATCAAAATACTGTACCAACGCATTTCTGCAAATACACGTTGTAGTAATGATCTTAATTTGGAAAATTTTTGATTCATCAAACGCCTTGTTTAGGACCTTACATTAAAAAGGGGCAAGAAATGCCCCTTTTGAAAACAACTAGGCTATTTGCCTAATATACGGCTAAGTTCATCGTCTGCTGATGTATTACCACCTGCGATACCTGCTTCAGCCAAACGTTTTGACAAGTCATCGCTAGATTCCTCAGTGGCTAATTCTTCCGCAGCTTGTAATTCAGCATTGCGTAAGTTTTGTTTCTCCTGAATTCGGGACAAAGATTCAGTAGCCGTTTTCATCTTACTATTTGCACCTAGGTGGCGCGAAGACACTGCTACTTGCGCTTTTTGTACCGATTCAGTGGCCTTTACCATGTCAACCTGCTGCTCTAACCTTTTAAGGTTGGATTTAGCTTGGCTTATATTGCCAGCTAATTGCTTTTCTGACGTTTTGAACTGGTCAAGGTACTGTTGCTCTGCATCTTGCTCTGCACGTAAGTCACTTACTTTTTGTGCACAATCTAAAGCGAGTTGGCGATCAGTATCGATGGCTTTTCTCGCGTGAGCTTCATATTGCTCAATTGATGCTTGTAAGTTGTCCACTTTTTGTTGAGCAAGTTTACACTTAGCTAATATTTGAGTCCTAGCATGATCAGATTTGCGTAGCTCATCTTTGGCTTCACGAATTTCTTGCTCAAGAATACGAATGGCCTGGCTATCCACTACAGACTGCGCTGCTTCTGTTGCTCCGCCTTTAACGGCTGTAACTAATTTTCTCCAAACTGACATATTCTATCTCCTAAATCTTACAAAATAACTATTTCAAATGATCTTGATAAGCATCTAAAAATGCCTCGACATTTTGAAATAGTGTTGTTAATTCAATCACTACACTTTCTGCTTTTGACTGAGAACTTAATGAACCAAAAGCGGTGTAGTATTCTTCACCCGCTACTTGAGATATTCCAACTGTGGTCAGTGGAAAAATCATGTGGGTTTTTAATATTTCGTCGTTTAAAGCGTTGCAGTCTGATACTTCAGACTTAGCAAATAATAACGATTCAACGATTATTTGTTCGCCGCTAATTGCAAGCCAAGCGTCAATACCATCAGTATTGGCGATTAACAAACAGCTTTCTTCACGTGTGACCACTAAATCTTGATGGTCAGTTAATAGGGTCTCAAGTTGGTTAAGATCCCAAGTCATGGCTTCTCTCCTGTAAGGCTAATGACTAATATGTAACACTTAATCTGTATTACGTGGCACAGTTTAGTCAGTATTATATTAATAAGTCAATTTATTTTTTCAACATTTGATATTTATATGTTTTAAATGTAAATTATACTTCACGTTTGTTGGTAAAAATGGCGATCTAAAAATATGTCTAGTAACGATAATAAAACAGCTAATGATAACAATGCCACTCTTTCTGCAGATTGGCGACAATTAGTGCA
Source organism: Paraglaciecola sp. (assembly GCF_051252315.1). Taxonomy (GTDB): domain Bacteria; phylum Pseudomonadota; class Gammaproteobacteria; order Enterobacterales; family Alteromonadaceae; genus Paraglaciecola. The sequence continues at coordinate 28,782 of NZ_JBPOFP010000050.1, forward strand.
ACGTTTGTTAAAGGCTGAGATGTCTAAAAGAGGTACAAAGTATCAAGACCTCAGCGACCGTTTAGCACAAATTGGTATTCATCAAAGTGCTGATAATCTCAGAAATAAAGTCAATAAGGGAATTATGGGAGCAGATTTGTTGTTACAAATCATGTATGTGTTGAATATGCGTAGAATTGAACGGGACGATATTATTGATATCTTCGCCGATTTAGGTAGCACGTTAGACCTATAATGCTTAGCGAACAAATGTTAAATCGTTACAATAAAAAAACCCGGACACATTATTTAATGTTCCGGGTCAAAAATACAGTTTTGGGAGAAAACGTCAATAATCTAACTGTGGATTAATCATAGGCGAGTAGATTTTTTCCGCAACACTACTTTGGTATAAGAACTGAATTGCACGTATTAATAAATATACGTAAAATGCCCCCGAAATTGAAAGCCTTGAATGAGAGCTGTATGAAATTATCTGATTTTCACTTTGATTTACCTGAATCCTTAATTGCTCGATACCCTACTGAAAATAGGGTGGCTAGCAGATTGATGCATCTAGACGGCAATAGTGGTGTTATTGAGCATAAACAATTTGTAGACATGCTCGATCTTGTAGATGAAGGTGACTTACTTATATTCAATAATACTCGAGTCATACCTGCTCGCTTATTGGGACGAAAAGAATCAGGGGGTAAAATTGAGGTATTAGTGGAACGTGTTCTAGATGAGCATAGGATATTGGCACACGTTAGATCGAGTAAGTCTCCCAAGGTAGGTACTAAACTTGTGCTTGAAGACAAAGTTCAGGTAGAAATGTTAGGTCGTCATGATGCTTTATTTGAACTCAAGTTTTTATCCGATCAGCCAGTTTTAGCTGTACTTGAAGAGTTTGGGCATATGCCTTTACCGCCATACATTGATAGGCCCGACGAAGCGTCGGATAAAGAGCGTTATCAAACGGTATATAACCAAGTACCAGGAGCGGTTGCAGCGCCTACCGCAGGGTTACATTTCGATCAAAATATATTACAAAAGTTGGCAGATAAAGGCGTAAAAAGTGAATTTGTTACCTTACATGTAGGCGCAGGGACGTTTCAGCCGGTTAGAGTAGACAATATTCTGGAGCATCAAATGCATTCAGAATACGCAGAGGTTTCGCAGCAGGTAGTAGATTCCATTTTAGCGACTAAAGCCGCAGGTAAAAGAGTCATTGCGGTGGGCACTACGTCGGTGCGTTCTATTGAATCGGCGGCCCAACAAGCTGTTAAAGAAAACTCTCAACTCAAGCCATTCTTTTCAGATACTGATATATTTATTTATCCTGGTTACGAATTTAAAATAGTTGATGCCATGTTTACGAATTTTCACTTGTCTGAGTCCACCTTGTTGATGTTAGTCAGTGCATTTTGTGGCAAAGAGAATATTTTTAAGGCTTACGATCAGGCTATCGAAAACAAGTATCGATTTTTTAGTTACGGTGATTCGATGTTTTTGAATAAACGTACAGTTAAAAAATGTAAATAGGGTAGTTAAGTTAAATGAGTGAGTTAACTCAAGTAGTTTCGCCTTGTGTCAGTAATTGTTGCCTAGATGACAAAGATATGTGTGTAGGATGCTTTCGAATGATGGATGAAATTCTTGTTTGGGCTGAATCAGATAATCAACAAAGAAAATTAATACTAGCAAGCTGTGAAAAACGACGAGCCGAACATAAAAATTATTTTTCTCCTTAGATAGTTCCTTGGTTTTAGATTTGCTACCATCCCGCCTTTATTTTTGAAGAGTATTTAATTTAGATGCAAATTACTTTAGCGCCTATGGAAGGGGTAGTAGACCACCTTATGCGCGACATGTTAACCCAAGTCGGTGGATTTGACCTGTGTGTGACAGAGTTTGTACGTGTTGTGGAATTACTGCTGCCTAAGAAAGTATTTTATCGTTTATGTCCAGAGCTTAAAAATGATGGTTTAACGCCAAGTGGTGTGCCGGTGAAAGTACAGCTATTAGGGCAACATGCTAATTGGTTGGCTGAAAATGCGGTTCGAGCTATAGAAATGGGATCACATGGAATCGATCTAAATTTTGGCTGTCCAGCTAAAACTGTAAATAAGAGTAAAGGTGGGGCTATTTTATTGCGTGAGCCTGAAACTATTCATCAAATAGTTAAAGCTGTACGAAATGCAGTGCCTAAAGAGCAACCAGTTTCAGCCAAAATGCGTTTAGGCTTTGATGATACTTCTTTAGCTATCGAAAATGCGCAAGCTATCGCTGATGCCGGTGCAGACTCTTTAATTATTCATGCACGAACTAAAGTCGATGGGTACAAACCTCCAGCTTACTGGAATTGGATCGCGAAAATTAAACAACAAGTCGATATACCGATTGTTGCTAATGGTGAGATATGGAATGCCGCAGATGCACTCAATTGCCAACAACAATCTCATTGCGACAACATTATGATCGGCAGAGGTGCATTGGCATTACCTAACCTAGCCAAGGTCATAAGAGGGCAAGAAGGACACATGCCCTGGGTGCAAGTAAAAGACTTGTTGGTTAAATATTCAGGCTATGAGTTATTTGGTGATAAAGGACGGTATTACCCCAATCGTGTTAAGCAGTGGTTGGGATACTTGAGCCGTGAATATACCGAAGCACAAGAGTTATTTGACCAAATAAAAAGGCTACGTGACTCGGAAAGTATATTGGTTGAGATTCAACGTTGATTTATGTGCTAAGCACATAGAGCATTCGCTGCTCGGGAGGTTGATTCGCAAGCTCACCTAAAGCATGCGCTTTGCTTATTTATTTAAAAGATATTCACTACGTTTACAGAGCATTCGCTTAGCTCACCGCCATCCTTGGCTATTTCTCAAACTGCGTCCTGCGGCTCGATTTACTTTTTACCAACAGCAGCAAAAAGTAAACAAAAAATGCCGCGCGACAAAAAAATTCCTAATCCATTAAATAACTGGCTTTTATGTCAGACCGGCAATAAGCCGCTCCCAGCTATAAAAGATTGCCTTGTCCAGATGTCCATATCTGGCCATCCGACAAGCCAATAATTTAACAGAGAATTTGTAGTCGCGGGCAAGCCAAGAGCTTAGGTTTTGATGAGTTGAGTATAAGTGTCAGGATTTAAGGGCTTAATTTAGTTCTTATTCTAGTTATTTGGTGTTTTTGAATAAATCAATCAAGCCGTAATAGAAGGCTAAAAACATAACTGTTCCGTGTTGTTCTTCTGGAAAATATCTCGATTTTACTACTAATTCTTTATTGTCTATTGATTTGAGTGAGGTAATGAAATCATTTCCCCACTGACGGTTGGTAATTCCTAATTCTCCTAGGTGGTCATTGTTTGCTAGCCCAATAAATATACTGATTTTTTTATCAAGCAAAATTTGATGTGATTTGGATAAAGTGCGGTTTAAATAGTTGTCATCCCATACAAATGTGGCATCAGAAATAATGTAATGACTAAACATGTCTGGCTGTGTGAGTAATAGGTGAGCTGCAAATAGCCCGCCAAAAGACATCCCCAGAATTCCTCGTTTTTTTGATGTGCGAAATTGTGATTCAATTCTTGGAAATAGCTCTTGACGTATAAATGTTGCAAAAATATCAGCACCACCGCTATTGTCAGCAAGTTTATCTAAAACCTTACCTTTGAAAATTAAATCTTTTTGAGTTGGAATTAAATCGCGAGTTCGGTTTGTATTTGGAATTGCGACAATAATAAATTCAGGAATCTGCTGGCTTAAGTCGTAATAAGATAGTGCCTCAATCATGCCCCCGACACCGCGCATTCTCGTTTCGTATCCGTCTAATACATATAGAACCGGATAGTTTTTTTCTTGTTTTTCAGAATATGATGGGGGCAGGTGCACTGAGTATCGTCGGGTTTCACTCATTGTCACCGACTTTAAATCATACCAAGTCCCACTAATTATTTGTTCAGAGCTTTTAGATGTCTGTTCTGCAATAGAGCCAAAGGGAGATAGCAAAAATAAAATTGTGACTATGGCAATGAGAGTTTGTACAAGCATGGTTAGCGGTTTATTTTAGATTGAGTTAGCTAGAGTCTAACAATAATTACCTTCGTATTTCTACGAAGGTGTTTAATGTGGGGGACTATACGTAAAATCAGCTCTATTTAGTTATTAATTTAGTGTTGTTTATC
>NZ_JBPOFP010000051.1:0-32785 GCF_051252315.1 Paraglaciecola sp.
TTACCGCCATATACCACAACTTATTTAAGCACAATTTCGCATACGGATGTCCAATTAGAAAAAACTATGGATTACCTTAAGGATCTTTATCCAAACAAAAAGGTTTGGGTAACAGAATGGCATGTTGGCGGTTGGGGCGGTACATTAAGGCAATATCGCTTACGTCACTCTTATTTAGGTGGGTTATACGCGAACAATTTTTTCTTAGAGATGCTGAAGTACCCACAAGTTACTATGTCTAGTCGCCATTCATTTAAGCAAATGGTGAAATTAGCGCCAACTTCAATCGGTGGCTCTGTCGCTGATAATTTTCACAGTGTTGAAGTTCAAAACATTGCCAAGTTGGATATGATGGCAATGTTTAAAGGCGCAGTGCTCAATAATAAGTATTATGCTTCGGGTAGCCTAAGTAGTATGGCGGGTTATAAAGGCACGGGAGATTATAATCAATCAGGCTTACCTGATGTGAATGTCGGGCTATTTTATAATGAGCATAACGATAAAGGTCAAGTGTTCTTGATCAACAAATTAAATAAATCTTATCAAATCGATAAGGTAGCTTTAAGCAACGGCACAGCAAGCATTACTGACGTGACCTTATATACGCACCCCAATACATCTAACGGCTTAACTCAAGAAGATACTCTAGTAACTAAGAATATTAGCTATTCTGCAGGCAACGCTATTTCTATTCCTGCCTATTCAACGGTCAAGCTAGATATTGATATCACAGGAGCCGGCGATAATGGTGGTGATACAGAAACCAAGATCTTACTACAAGAAAATTTTGAAGGCGGCTGGGGCATCTTTAAATCAAATGGTAGTAATGCTTCAATATATACAGGCAGTAAAGCGGCTCAGGGTTCAAAAGCAGCACTGTTACGCGCAAGTACAGGCAGTACAGCCTCAATTCAAGCAATTAATGGGTTTGACGCTACGCCATATTCAGAAATAAGTTTCAATTTCAGCTTTTATGCTGATACCAATAGCGGGACAGTTCGCGTGCAATGCTTTACAGGCGCAGGTTGGGTAACTTTAGCGACGTATCATGCAGGCTCTGATTATCAAAATGGTAGTTTCACAACAAAATCAATTACCATGTCTGCCAACAACTACGCTTTTTCTAAAGACATGAAGTTTAAATTTGTAAGTGTAGCTTCTGGCGGAACTGGTGACGATGTTTATGTTGATGACATTAAATTAACAACAGAAGTAGAAGTGGAAACTCCTGATATTCCTGATATTCCTGATACAGGTACTGCATTACTAACAGACAATTTTGAAAATGGTTGGGGTAACTTCAAATCTAATGGAAGCAATGCCTCGTTGTATACAGGTAGTAAAGCTTCTCAAGGCTCAAAAGCGGCTTTATTACGCGCTAGCACTGGAAGTACAGCGTCTATAGTCACCGTCAACGGTAGAGATGCTACGCCGTATTCGGCAGTCACGCTTAACTTCACTTTATACGCGAACACCAATGGCGGAAAAGTGCGTGTACAGTGTTCGACGGACTCAGGCTGGGTAACCTTAGCTACATATCAATCTGGCTCAGATTATATAAATAACGGTTTTACAGCCAAATCAATCACGATACCTTCGAGTAAGTACACTTTATCAAATGACATGAAGTTTAAGTTTGTTAGCGTTGCATCAGGTGGTACAGGCGACGATATCTATATTGATGATATAAAAGTGACACATTAATAGAATTTACTTCAATGCAATATTGAATATTTTTTATATCGATAAAAGTAGCCAATATAGAATATTGACGTTCTATATTCGGCTACTTTTTCGTATTATTTGTAACCATTAGCAACGACGATAAATCTTCTTAAATACCTTCTACTGTGCTGGCTGCATTAGCACTAATAAAGAAGACAAAGTACTTTAGAAAAGGCACTAGATAATAGAAAAGAAAAACGATTAACTGCCACCTATAAATACATCGACTATTCGACAAACATAAGTTCCTAAAAATCGAAAACACAACCAACCTTATTAACAACGCCTAGATTTATGCATTGTTAAGTTTATGACCTAAGCAATGTGACAATTTTATTCTCATTCTAGTCTCTCCGACATCGCTCAGCATTTTAATTACTCTCTTCGTGTTGCCTGAAAAATCTTTATTAATCATTAGCTATAACAAAACACCATTCACAATACTATACAGAGTTGCATTTAGGCCCCCAAAACAGCAATCCTTCCTCCCTTAAAAAATCATAATTCCATTTTAGATGGGCGCAAAATAAATAAGGCACTTAGTCAAATTATTGGAGGTTACAAAGCATGGTAAATCTTAACAAATCAGTTAACCCCATTCTTTCTTCAGCCAATGCTAACAATCATTTTATCGATAATTACATTCTTGTGGGATTTGTTACTCGAATTGGCCGAGATGTTCAATCGTATTAGATCATCACACTTTCCGATTCAAGCGGCGAGCTGACCGTCTTTTTTAAGAGACCAAAACTGCATTAACGATAATTTTCAGCCCTTATTATGGATCCATTTAGAGCCACGGCTAGATCCAATTGGAGCAAAACCTTATTTTCGTTGTAAATACATCGAGCCATTAGTTACTGAAAAAATTTTGTAGGATATCTTGTGGGTTTACCAGTACTTAACGCCCTAAACCTAATTCACTTCGTCTTTTGGTTAAGCTTGCAGATGCACTAAAAATTAAAGAGCTAAAAACGTTTTTGGCTGAAGTCATTCTACAATCTGAAGTCGCCACAAATCCATTACCTGTCCAGTTAGTCTTAACTTCCACCATTACTATGTCGGAGGATTGATTAAGCATTCTGTAGATGTAGCGATAAGGATTACATCAAGTCAATCATTGAGCCAGTAATATAGAAATAGTCGCGAGTCGCGCCCCTCTTGTATGATATTGGCAAGACACAAACACTGTCGTACGAACTGACGCGTACATTTACCGGCAATTTGGTCGATAATGACGATTTAACCTTAGAATTATGCGCCTCAGCACTTAAAAACCAGCAGCTAAAAAATGCTTTTCTTGGTGACCAACTCCGTCATGTTTGGACGTATTCATCACCAGGAGCTCGCTACGGTTTTAAGCCCAAAACACTGGTAGCCAACAAGATTCAGCAATGCGAAAGACTCACTGCCCAGCTAAACCAATTAAATTACAGCAATAAATGTAACTAAATTAAACGTATGTGAGCCGTCTCCCATCACACTAATGGCTATAGAAAGGTTCATTGTCTCCTCCCCTAAAATATAAAAAATTAGAACTTTTCAATATGACAGCTAGGCCAGTTGCATTTCGTAAACAAAAAAGCCGCTATTATAAGTAGCGGCTTGTGTCTAGGTTAAGTATTTGATTAACATTAAGGCTATACATTAAAACTTATAACGAGCACCTATTTGGTAACGTGCACCTAGCTGATCTATAGAAAAGACTTGAGTTGGACTGCGACCATGTTGACGAGCATTTTCTTCCGTAAGGTTTAACCCGTTAAAAGAGACAGTCAACTCCTCACTAACTATATAACTGAAGTTAACATCAACTTGTGAATAAGCTTCAATATATTTTGGGTCAAGTCCACCACTTGATAAGAATTCATCGCGCCAGTTGTACGCAATACGCGCTTGAATATCATCGTTCTCAAACATTAATACCAAGTTTGCCGTATCAGATAAACCGTTCAAGGAAAATTGATTTGAGCCAAGGGGAGCTTCATTATCAAAATTAACGTCGCCTCTTACCAAAGTATAGTTCGTAGAAACACCAAAACCACTATCACCAAAGAAATGTTGACCAGCAAATTCAAAACCATAAATTTTTGCTTCCTTGTTATTTCTAGGAGCACTAGTTTCAAATACAATTAGTGGGTCCTCATCATTAGGGAAAATATCATACGCATTTTCCACTTCGGTCCAAAAGTTTCCGTCATCCAAATAATCTGCTGCGCCGTTGGTAAAAACATCAGGATTATCAAGCACAGCAGTCATGGCAAATAGAGAGTCTTCAGTAACTTCAAAGCCACCTGCCTGCAGAGCAGCTTGTGCGGCTAGTGCTCGAGGGCCATTTGTAACATCTCGCAAACCAAAATGAGTTTCGTCTTCTTGACCAGTACCTATGAAGTTCTTCACTCGTTTTTCAAAGAAACCAACTGAAATATAGCTAACATCATCAATGTAGTACTCCAGCGAAAAATCAATGTTATTTGAAAGTAATGGCACTAACCCTGGGTTAGAAGTACTCGCGCGAGATTGACCGCCTGTCAGAGTTGGAGCATCGGGACGACTAACTGATTTTGTTGCCCGCAAACTGCTATAACCCGCACGCGCAATAGTTTGACTAAAGGAAGCACGTCCTTTCAATTGTTCACTAAGTGCAATATCAAAATCTAAACTTGGTAAAAAGTGGTCGTATTTCGTACCACCATTAACGGCAGTAATCTCTGCAACGGATGGGTTACGGAAATCATTATTGCCTTCCCAGATTATCATCTCCGTTGGTCTTGCATAAGCGGTAGCCAAAACATCAGTTTCTTCATAACGCAGTCCGGCTAGCACATTAAACTCTTTACCACCCAACTCACCAAATGTACTCATTTGTATATAAGCCGCTAAAGTATCCTCCACAATAAAATCATCGCGTTGATAAGCATCATTGAATGTAGCATCTAAATCATACTCACCTTCAGCCCAATCAATAAGCCCTTGCACGTCGGATTTCCACGCAAAATGTTCACCAGCTTGAGTATAATCATCAAACTCCGCTACAATATCAAATTCACTTACTAAGTTACTAGGTACGTCCATTGGATTTCTTACACCCCAAGTACCTAGTCGCTGCACATTTCTAGAGTAAAGTATTCGGGTTCCAACTTCACGTGAATCAACACCGAAGCTAAAACTGCCGTCGTCAAATTCGTAATTACCTTCAATTTTATATTGTTTAGTATCTGTATTTTGATATGTATATTGGCCTATCATCATTTGGCTAGATATATCCCCCACATCAGCAACACCGTTACCATTACCTTTAACAGAGTCATCAACTGTCATAGAGAAATACGGCAAGTCACCAGTAAAATCCCAAGTTTGTGAAGTTCCAATGGCAATCGCAGTGGGCACCCTAATATTGCTGCCCCATTTATTGTCAGAGTCAGGACGACTTTCCATAGATGAATCATGAGCGTCAAACGTAACCGTAAAATCATCATTTACTTGATACTCAATATTTAGACCAAGTGATTTGAGCTCGTTTTCAGTTTCCACAAGCATTGAGTCATTATTAAAATCCTTAGTACCGGATAAAGTTTCAACCATATGTACGCCAGTAGCCGTTGAGTAGTCGCCAGTATCAAAAGTAACTTCATCATAACGACGTGTAGACCAAGCATTTATTGAATATCTATCGATTTCGATATCATTTCTAGCCCAAGAATAATCTAAAGTCGCGGTTAGACTTTCAACGGGAGAATATTGCATAGTAAGTTGCGCATTATTCCTAGTACGCTGAGTATCATTTATTTCTCTTTTAATCTGATTTGGCATGGCAAAAATTTGCCCTACAGCTGGTGGATTTATAACATTAGTAGCTCCAATATCAGCCGCTGACACCCATTCACCATAACGCCAAGTTTGCGGTTCAAAATGTGCAGCACCACTATCACGCTGCTGATGACTGTAAGTGGCCGAGACACCAAAAACTGAATCATGGTTATAACTTACAATTCCTGAAAGCTCAGGTGTTACATCATCACCTGCGCGGTTAGTAGTATCGTGAGCTAATTTAGCCCCAAAACTGCTGACAAAACCTTCGTTATCAAACGGCTTAGCTGTAATAATATTTATAGTCGCGCCTATACCACCTGTCGCAATTTCTGCTTTGCTAGTTTTGTATACCTCTACCGCCTTAACGCTTTCTGAGGCTAAATTTGAAAACTCAAAACCACGACCCGCGTTATTACTTCCTCCACTAGTACCACCACCGGGTATATTTCGCCCGTTTAGTGTTACCATGTTATTACCCGATCCGAAGCCACGCACTGTAACCTGCGAACCTTCACCATTACTACGATTAATCGAGACACCACTTATACGTTGTAAAGATTCGGCTAAGTTCGTATCAGGGAACTTCCCCATATCTTCAGCAGAAATTGCATCAACCACACCTTGAGAATCGCGCTTAATCAACATTGATTCTTGCATACTCGAACGGATACCGCTTACTTGAATAATTTCAGTATCGTCACTTGCGTTTAACTCTTGCGCTACGGCAATAGGAACTATCGCTGTGGTACCAAACACTAATGAAACACCGGCTGCCAACCTTGTTTTTTTAAATATAATATTCATAATGTTTTAATATTCCTCTGTATGTATTGTATTATTTTATTTTAGTGAAAACCATCTAAAGGAATTACATGAAATCAACATCTTAAAAACAGACAAAGATTACAAATCACATCAACAACTTAATTAAATAGGGTTTCACCAAGATTCACTCACATACATAATCAATTAGAACATAAAGTATTAAAAACATATTTTTAACTTTATTGTAATATTTTTTTTGCATACAGCTTTTAGTCAAAAAGAACTAAAACTAAAAGTTACATATAATAAAACCTAAAAAATTAAAATAAGTGCCTTAATAACGAAGAGTTTCGATACGATTTCTTAATTGAGTTAATGGCCAAAGGGAATTCATTAAGTGTAATTTCTCTAGTAAACCCAACTCATTTTTGATTTGGACTGTCTGCGGTAAAGTTTTGTTCAAGTAAATTAAGGACGATAGGTAAAATGTGGTTACTATCCCTAGTGACCTTAAATTTACGTGCAGTTTTAGCGACTAACATACCTTTGCTCATAGTTTTTACATCATACTCACAGCCTTGTTCTGCCTGTTCAATCTTGATACATCTAGCACCAACTAGTCCAATGCAGTCAATGAATGTAGCTTTGAATTAAGTATTGATCTTCTGCAGCTGAACACTACTTTGATTCTGCGACATTCAATCCTATTAGCAGCTTGAGCAAAACCGACTTTACTCAGGAGGTTTAACGCTTCTTCAGTGAGTTAGTTTACAAACGTAATAAAGTCTCCAAATATATTGGTTCAGATAACTTTATGTTTAAAACTCAAAACCATAAAAAATCAACAACAAAAATATGAATAGGTATTTATAGGCAAATATTAAATTAGATAAAAATGTATAAGTCATACGGTATTAGGTTAGAAGTTTGTAGCTGACCTCATGAGTAAAATGTGTCATTTATTCTTTATAGCAAAAAGAAAAATTGAGAACGTCGTTTCTAAAGTTTAATAATTAGTCAGTTAACACAAATACTTGGAATGGCCTGTTAAATAATAAAATCACGAGTAGCAAAAACTACTCCTTAAATTTGGTTTACCTTATGAAAATACCACACTTAATAAAGCACAAGTTCATAACTGGCGGTTTGCTCATCTCAGCTAGTTTATTATTAAATGGATGCGCATTTAATAAAGACCAACCTACATATAAAGATCCATCGATACCGACCGCGAAAAGGGTTGAAGACTTAGTGTCTCGCATGACAATAGAAGAAAAAGTGGCGCAACTTGGTGGCATGGCAGATAAAGGTGAAGAGTTTGGCGATTATGATGCGACAAACTTCGGAACAAAAGGTAATGAACGTTTAGGCATACCAACCTTAAATATGGGCCATGGCATCACTGGTGTACGCGCTGGTCGAAATCCTGAAGTAAAAGCCACATATTTCGCCACCCCCATTGCTTTAGCCTCAACTTGGGACGCGGAATTATATGGACGCGTGGGTGGCGCAATTGCCAAAGAGTTACGCGCTGCTGATCAACATTTAAATTTAGGCCCAACATTGAATATTATTCGCCATCCATTAGGTGGCCGAAATTGGGAGTCCCTATCAGAAGATCCGTTTTTAACGGGCGAACTTATCGTGCCTTATATTAAACAACAACAAGCTAACGGAGTTATTGCTGGGCCTAAGCACTACGCAGTTAACAACCAAGAAAACAATCGTTTTGATATCAATAACGTTGTAGATGAACGAACCCTACGTGAAATATATTTACCCGGCTTTAAAGCTGCGTTTACTAAAGGTGGCGCCATGAATGCGATGTGCGCATATGTTCGTTTAAATGGTGAGTTTGCGTGTGAAAACAAATGGTTGTTAACCGATGTATTGCGCAACGATTGGGGCTTTAAAGGTTTTGTACTATCTGATTTCGCCTTAGCCGTACATTCGACAAAACCGTCTATCGATGCCGGCTTAAATGTCGAAATGCATAAAACAATTTATTACGGTGATAATCTTTTACAAGCTGTTAAAAGTGGCGAAATTGCCGAATCAAGAATAAATGAGCTTGTGTCTGAAAAACTCTACACTATGTTTAAGATTGGTATGTTTGATAACAAACATAATCAGCCAAAATCTGTTATTCATAGTCAAGAACATCAGGACATCGCATTGGAAGTTGCACGTAGCGCTCCCATATTGTTAAAAAATAACGCCAATTTATTACCTTTAAACACAAATAACATTAAATCGGTTGCGGTTATTGGCCCTAATGCGAAAAGGTACCCAGATGTCCCAATAAGCGATGTAAGATATGCTTATTATATGCAAGGTGGCGGCAGTGGCCGTAACTGGTATATTCCTGACGCTATGGTTTCTCCTTATCAGGGCATTAAAAACTTATTGCCTAAGTCGATAAAAATCAATTATGCACAAGGTGCAGTAACACCTAATATCAAACACAATAGGCCTGAAAGAGCGCGCCTTGATGAGCAATTGATTGCCGAAGCCGTAAAAGTAGCTAAACAATCTGAAGTTGCCATATTAGTGGTGGGTATGTCGGGCTATAACGAAACAGAAGGTCGCGACCGTAAAACAACCTTATTACCAGGTCGTCAAAACGACTTGATAAAAGCAGTATTGGCTGCTAACCCAAACACCGTAGTGGTAAATATTGCCGGCGCTTATGTCGATGTAAGCCCATGGGTTGATAATGCAGATACATTATTGTTTGCTCCATATGCGGGTGAAAAAATTGGTCATGGCCTCGCAGAAGTTCTATTTGGTCAAACAAATCCAAATGGTAAACTTACTTTTAGTTACCCTAGAACAGACGACCTTTACCCTGAAGATTCAATATTCAACGGTGGTGATTACAAAGAAACTAAGCAAAGTAATGTGTATACAGATGGTATTTTTGTCGGTTACCGTTATTTTGAAAAACAGAAAAAAGACGTATTATTCCCATTCGGTTATGGGTTGAGCTATTCTGATTTTGCTTATCAAAACCTAACGGTTATACCTATTAACCAGGAAAAGTACGAGTATAAGGTAATTTTCAAGCTAAGTAATCTTAGTGATGTGTCAGGAAGTGAGATCGCACAATTGTATATCCGCGACCCTAAGTCCAGTATTGCACGTCCTGTCAAAGAACTTAAAGGCTTTAAGAAAATATCTTTAGACAAAAATGAAACAAAAGTCATTGAAATAAGCTTAGACAAAGACACATTTGCTTTCTTTGATGTACAAAGTCAAAAATGGGTCGTTGAGCCTGGTCAATTTGACATATTGATTGGTAGCTCGTCTCAAGATATTAAATTGCAACGCAGTATTTATCTTCGCTAACACTCCTAGCAGTTCCCTTCGTATAGCCCCCATTAGTAAAAGCTTTAGCGGGGCTTTTTTATGCCTACTTTACCCATTAATTTTTACCAATATACCTAGGGGCTGTTAACCTTTGTTGTATAATAGCAATCCCCCTTCTGCAGCCCTACTGCAGGTTTTACCAAAATTCTTGGCCGATAGCAGTACTAAGGAACTTAAAAATAAATAACCCGAACGGTTAATTTTGAAAAGGACAAAGCAGTTAGAGAAGATCGTCCTTGGAATACTTCAACCTGTACTTTCCCTGAAGCATCAACTAACGCGCTAATCGCACAAGTGACCATATTTATTCAATAAGACCACAAAGGGGAACTACTGCATGTTAAAACACCTAATAAACAATACCCTTAAATATGAAAAAGAAGGGTTATATATTAATAAAATAAACCAAGGTCAAAAATATATAGATAGATAGGTTAATAGATACTATCTGAGTTACTTCCTTTCTTTTAGGCTTCGTTTGGGGAATTAACAAAAGCTACAAAAAACTTACAAACTCGAAGTTGCATTTACATATGCCATACGAGTAAACGATTCACATCAATAGTTGTTAAAAGCTTAGATTTGCAGTGGCAGCAATGTCCCCCTTAAACGTGGAAGATTTAACAGGTTAATAAAATTAAAAACACGTTTTTTATCAATTACCAAATTTATATAGGCAATTGATATTTGAAAGTAAATGTTAAGTCAAATAATCCCACTATTTACATTAGAGTTAGCATAAAGAGGCAAAAATGAGGCAGTTACCCAACAAAAAGAAGATTGTTATTGCATGCTCTCAAGCAATTGCAATTTTATTTTCACAGCAAGTGTTTGCACAAGACGCTTTAGATGAGCAAAAAGCTTTATCAGAGCAAAAAGTGATTGCGGATAATAATTCAGCTAACAATAAGGAGTCAGAAGAGTTAGAAGTTATAGAAGTAACAGGCTATTTAGGTTCACTTAGTAAGGCCTTCAATAACAAACGCATGGCAAATGGTGTAGTAGATTCCATTGTCGCTGAAGATATAGGCAAAATGGCGGATGCCAATGTAGCCGAAGCAATGCAACGTATTACAGGTGTTTCTATTGACAGAGATGGCGGTGAAGGTACCACTGTGAGTATTCGTGGTATGGGTCCCTCAATGAACCAAGTTTCAGTTAATGGCCAAGTAGTAAGTGGTGGAAGTGATGGTGGCGCAGTTAGTTTCGACACTATGTCGGCAGACATGCTGAGTAGTATAGAAATTGTAAAAACGCCAAGCGCAAGTACAGATGAAGGTAGTTTAGGTGGTCGAATTAATTTAAGAACAGTTCGTCCACTAGAAAAAAAGCATGGTTCGAAAACAATTAGAATTAAGCAAAACTTCAGTGAATTAGCAGATCAACTCGATCCTGCCATCAACGGAAATTACATTGCTAAGTTTTTTGATGATTCGGTTGGGGTAGCCCTTGGTGTAACCTATGAACGCCGCCGCAGCCGTTCAGATGAATCCAGCACTTATGGATGGGTGGGTAATCTCATGCCCAGAGATACCGAACGTCGATTGTATATGGAAGACAGCAGCGGAAATTTATATCGTTACGACGATTTCACTGCGACTATGTATGATTCCGAAGGTAATCCTTCAGATATTGCATTATCTGATTTAACTGAAACACCACAACGGGGTTTTCATCCTAAGCAATTTCAATCGACCTATCAATTACAAGATAGAGCTCGTCAAGGTCTAAACGCCACAGTGCAGTTTTCACTATCAGATGACTTCAGTTTTTATATTGATGCTTCACACAGCAGGTTAGATACCAGTCGAAACAGAACAAGTGCAGGAACAACTTTCACAGAAGGTGTCGCTGGCGTTAATGAAGGAGCTGTAGATAACGGTTTGTATACTGGCGCGGAAATTGATCCATATAGTGAAACAATAACGCGTATGGAATCATTACGCGGAGGATGGAATCGTAATTTTGTGCAAGACCAAATAATTACTGAAACCAACGTAGCCAACATAGGATTTGATTATTTAAGAGATGATCTTACGATTGAAGGCAGAATAGGTTATTCAGACACTACCCAAGTATATAAAGATTTTAATCAATTGAACTTTGCTGATTATGATACCTTGTCTGGATATGATATTACTGGCAACGAAAAATTACCTGAACACATTTATAGCAACACAGATAATGGTAACAGACCAGTACTAGCGCCCGGTCCAGAATATGTCCAAATATGGACGCCACCATGGGGTGATGAAGTCATTGATGGTGTATGGCACATCACCAACGAAAATGAACACCTACAGTTGGCTAATGTCGCTAATCAGCAGCGTGATATGGACGATTCCACGTTAACCGTTCAACTTGATGTTGATTATTATTTAGACTCAGAGCATTTATCTGGTGTTAAATTTGGTGGTAAATATACAAGTCGCGCTCAAGATCGATACCAAGAAAATGTTCAATTAAGCTTAGGTAGTTCAAATAGTGCTCTTTACGGCTTAAGAAACACTATTTGGATTGGAATGGAGAATATCCAACAAGATCTCCCGTTTGATGACTTATTCGACGGCGAAGGTCAAAGTACATCTGCTACCCAATCAGCACTTGATTCTTGGGCATATGTTGACTTCAATCAAGTTAATCGCGTGTTGTTAGAACGATATAATAATGCAGGTTTGAGTGATAAGAATGGTCAACCAATCCCAGTTACTGCCAGCATAGCTGATATGCCTTGGCAGGTAGATATGCGTCAGAAGTATGCTATCCAACAAGATTTTATTTCGGCTTATGTTCAACTTGATATTAATACACTAGATGGCAGATTACTTGGTGATATTGGTGTTAGATATTCCGAAACAATAACTGAATCACAAGGTTTTGGTGGTACAAGAGTAACAAAAGTTGAATGTACCAGTAACATAGAAGGCTATACTGTTGAGGGATGTGAAGAGGGGTTTAATGCGATCACCTCAGAGCATGACTATACCGAGATTTTACCAACATTAAATTTACGTTACCTCCTTACTGATGACTCTCTAATTCGGTTTGCAGCAGGTAAAGCTATGGCAAGGCCTACTTTAGGCGATATTGCACCTTATGGCCGTACAAATCATAGTGAAAACAACCCAGATTCGTCAAATGTACGTGTCGGAAATCCATACTTAGCTCCGATGACAGCTTGGCAATATGATGTGGCTTATGAATGGTATTTTGATAAATCAAGTATTTTGTCTGCAGGTATATTTTACAAAGACATTGACAGCTTTATTTACAAGACCACTGAAAGGGTTGACGGTACGCTTTATGACAATGAAGGTAACGAGCTTTTAACTAAAAACCTTCTCCCAGAATATGCGAATCTTCCCCAATCTGATATTCCACTAAGCCCAGTATTATTTTACGACAGCATCAAACCAGTTAATGGTGAAGCCGCTTCAATTCTAGGTTTAGAAACTAATTTCACTCATGCATTTGCAACATTACCTGGCGATTTATCAGGTCTAGGTGTTTCGCTGAACTATACGTTTGCGGATTCAGATGCAACCTATATTGGTTCTAATGAAGACGGTGACATGGTTGAGGTGAAAACCGCTTTCCAAGGCCAATCAAAGCACACTTATAATGCCACGGTTTTCTGGGAAAAACATGGCCATTCATTTCGTTTAAGTTACAACTATAGAACCGAATCTCTAAATCAGGCCAATACCAGTACTGCCGATATGCGCTGGACTGATAATTATGGGCAGTTAGATTTAGCGGCTCGCTACAAAATTAATGAATATCTCAACATTGGTTTAGATGGCGTCAATATACTTGATGAAAAGCAATACCGATTCCATACCAATGCATGGGACGGCAATGTTGTGGATGAAACCGTATATAAGAACCGTTTAGGGCAATACACTTTAAATGGGCGAATCTTTCGACTCTCGATCAACGGCACTTTTTAACAATCCACGAGACTTTGAGAATTTTCTATCAACAAACATATCCTAGCAGGTGAAGTAAAAAAGTTACCCGTTAGAAAATAAGATAGACAATTTAATCATCCAAATTACTTTAGTAGAAGGGAGCTATAAAATGAATGCTCACAAAATTTTAAAAAAATCAAAAGTAGCGGCAAAAGTATTATCTGCCCTACCCTTTGCGCTAGCTGTTACACAACTAAGTGCGAAAGAACCTGTAATAATGAACTCAGCAGCACAAACTGATTTAATGATAAACGCAGGTTTCAGTAATACACCAGATAGTAACGATAATATTGTTACTAATTATGGTGTTAGTTCAGATTTCAATGCTGTACAGCAACAAATTATTTTAGATCACAATAATGTGCCTTACTCGGCCTACATCTCAAATCATCAGGTTGGGGAAGAAGATGACCGTGCTCTTGACGGTAAGCTTTACGTTAAAAAATTAGTCGATAACCAATGGATTTCGGCTAACCCTGCAAACGATACTGGCGCGATAACAGATGTAGCTGTACGCGATGATATTACCAATGACAACAAGTATATAAAAGATAACGACACAGTTTCTTTTCGAGTTAGTTCCAAAAACGAAGTGCATATTGCATATACTGATGCAGTTGGTAATGTCGTTATAAAAAAATTAGCATTGGATGAAATCACTAGCGAACCAAGTGCTTGGGTAGATGTTGCAAAAATAGAAGGTACAACATCTAACGCTGTACGATTCAGATTAGACAGCAATGATAACCCTTGGATAATGCATGCCTCGCTTAAAGACGGTGGCATAGCTGATGCTCATCTAGAAAAATATGATGGTAGCAGTTGGACACGTGTGGGTACACGTTCATCTGGTATTGCCAACTGGAGTAACTTGTTGCTCGCTGATTTTGCATTGGACTCAAATGATATTCCGTATGTTATGTTCTCTAACCGGAGCCTCGGTTTAGATATTAATGGATTGTATATACAAACAGTCACCGGAGAGGGAGACACTGCAGTATGGACTACCGTTGGTTCTCGTGCTATTTCGACAAATAATGGTGGACTAGGCACTAACACCCGTCTGGTATTCATTGAAATGGGACCTAATGATGTGCCTTTTATTCATATAAACACTCATGGCAGACAGTCTGGTGTGGCCAAGTTTGACCCAACCCCGCCAGAAGACGATCCAAATTGGCAAAACACAGATAGAAACGAAGCTGCCTGGACGGTTTTAGGCACATTCATTAATACCGAGTTCCAACAAGGCGCGGGCGCAGTGTGGACGCTATTTACAACTTTTAATATTGATAATAAAGGGACGCCATATTTAGCCTATTCAGATTTTAACTCTCGTTACACTGTACCAGGCGCCTATACTCGAGTGATTCGTTTAGGTGAAGCTTTAGTTGACGGCGTACTCACCCCCACTTGGCAGCAAATGCCAATGAATGATGATGTGGTTGTGCCAAACGTAGATTATAGACCAAGAGATCATGATATTGCGTTCGATTCTTACAATAGACCTTATGTAACATATAAAAATTCAACCACTACAAGCGGGGCTTTGCATAAGAATTTAGCAAAAGTTGCACGGGCAGCACTAGAAAACGATCCAAGTAAAACGATTGTTTTTAGTGTTGACGAACAATCTGATGAGACTAAATTTAGTGGTCGAGTTGGCCGTTTCGAAATTGAATCAGATACGCCAGTGACATTGGAGTTAATCGACGATGAAATCTTACAAGATGATTTACAAGTAGCCAATTTATTTGACGTTGACCCTACTACTCATGAACTTAAGCTTAAATTTATAGATGATGGCAGAAACGGTACCGTTGCCGATGATGGCATTAACGATAATGTTGGATATTTTGAAATACCAAGCTACAGCTTCAAAGTAAGAGCAACCAACGCGAGTGGTTCAGTTGAATTGCCGGTAAACGTTCAATTTAACGAGGTTGAAGAATTTTCAGATTTAAGACCTTTTGCATTCAACGTATTTCCAACCTGCCCTGATACAGGTTGTAGTATTAGCTTAAATGAAAATGAAGAAGTTCCGTTAGAGACTATACGAAGTAAGATTGCTAGTTATGAAACAACTGGCACTTTACCTGATGGCATTGCCAGCTTTGGTGAAGAAACCCTTACCGAGCAAGAAATTGCAAATGGTTTAAGCCCAAGAACTGGCTTTTTAAATGCCGAAGGTAAAATTGGAAATGTTAGCTTTGTCTCTGGTGGTGCATCGACAGGCGCTGATGAATCAACCAATTATTCTGTCATCATTACCGCCCATCCTATTGCTGATATTTCTGAAGATCCTATTTCATTAACGGTAAACTTAACCATTAATGACGTAGAAATGGATGTTGTTTTTAACGGCGATATTGATCCGGAATTCCCTGATATACCTGTTCCTCCCAAGGAACCTGCAGAAGCTTATAGTAAAGTAATGGACGAAGCTGAACTTTATTCGGTTGAACCTAGCTCAACAATTGCTGTTAAGGAATACTCCATTGTTTCAAAACCTGACTGGGCGAAATTTGATCCATTAACAGGTAGGTTAGATGGTCAGCCAGATTACGAAGATGCCGGCACATATACAGGAACTATTACAGCTCATGGTTATGATGGTGAAGCGTTTGTCTATCCATTTACAATCGCTGTAAATCAAGTCGATTTGGATGTTACGCCTCCTTTCGTTGATGGTGAAATTCAAGATGCCTATTTAAGTAAGCTACCGAATCATGAAGATGATGAAGATACTAACAATGTCAATGAGAATATTGTTTTATCAATAGAAAAAATCATCTTGGGTGAAGAAGACGAGAATTATAGTTTTCAAACCGTGTATAAAGCTGCTAAGGCCTTTTCTATTACTGGTCAACCTGGTTGGGCAACGTTTGACCTTAACAAAGGTTCTCTTTCTGGCACACCTGACTGGGAAGACGAAGGCGACTATAGCTTTACCATTACAGCTTACGGCTATGATGACGAAGAGCCACAAAGCTTTACGGTTAATCTAACCATTGAACATGGTGATGCTCCACCATTTATTCAAAATCGACCAAACCATACAACTGAAGAAACAGTACCTATTTCGGTTAATATCCTCGACCCACGATATGTAGATGAATTTGATATTGATGGCGATAAAGTTGTGCTATTACCTGAAACCGTAAAACTTCGTAAAAATGAAGCGGGCGAGATAGGTCTAGGTCAGTTAGAAGTCACTCAGACAGGCTTCACTTATACCCCGATGGTTGGTGATGCTAAATTTGTACTTGTGGAGTATCAAGTATCAGACGGCAAAGGCAACATTTTCATGGTAGGCCGAAATTTTAATGAAATTCCCGCCATCGGTATAAATGTAGAATCATATAAAGACATCACGATTGAGCAAACAAGCTCTGGTGGTTCGTTCGGCGGCGCTATGTTAGCCCTAATTGCATTAATATTTGGCGCTCGTATAACAAAGAGGAAAGCCCAATGAAGTTCACTCATAAAACAAATTTAATCACTACATTCGTTGGCAGCGTAATGCTTTTAAGTTCAACAGGTGTAACTGCACAAAATAAAAAGCAAACTAAACCTGATTCCCCTTGGTATTTACAAGCGAGTATCGGCAGTATTTTTGAATCTGATGCAGAAAGCGAAGCCAATAAACAGTTAAACGCATTGGGACATAGCCAAATACTATCGTCTGACGTTGACTACGGTACTAGCTTCCAAATAGAAGTTGGATTCAAACTCTCAGAGAATATTGCCCTCACTGCTGGCTATGTAGATTTTGGTGACATGACGTCGACACTAACCGTAAACACAAAATTTGATTCGGATCTAATTGCCGATCTCGCTGATGTTGGTCCTAAATACGGTAACGGTAATACCTATGGCGTTGTCTATCGTCATGAAGTGGCGCCTAAATTAATGGCTTCAGTTGACGTGGGGATTATATTTTTAGAAAGCGAGTATTCAGTCCCCGTCAATATAGGTACAGCTGAAATACCAGCCTGGACTACAAGTACCACCTCTGAAACGTCCCGGGAAATGTACATGGGACTTGGTGCTAGCTATCTCCTACTTGGAAAATTTGAAGTGGGTGGATATTACCGATATTACGATATCGATAATGTTCCCTCCCATTGGGGTGGGATCCGTTTAGGATTACATTTCTAATCTTATTGATTTGAGTTTTTCTATATTGTGCAGGTATCACAAATGCATCCAGCACAAATAAAACAAGTTTAACTATTTGACGATGAAACTACTTTAGCAAGTATTGCACGAGCTTATTCATTGACGAATAAATAAAATGGTAATAATTATGAGTACTAAATTTAAACATACTAAAATTGCTGCAGCTATATTAGCATTGGCACCCGTATATACGGCCAACGCTGCCGCACCCGTTTTTGTCGAAAATAGTATACTAGATACCGAGTTTCAGGTTCTTTTTGAAGCTGCAGGTGACTCAAGTTTTGGATCATTAGCAACAGACAGTGCTGGTAACGTCTATACTAGCATTCAATTGCCGAGTAACCTCGTTAAAGTAAAAAGCTTTGCCGACGCCGCAATAAGTGATTTAGGCCTGCAATCAGTTACTCCAGCGTCGGTTGTACGTACGGGGAGTAGGATACGTGTTGATTCAAATGGCAATTTACTATTGGCCTACCTTGATGGCAACGAAGTAAAACTTAAAACCAGCACTGATGGTGGCCTAACCTTCAACGAGACTGCCTCGATGACGGCTCCAGTTGATACTATCGCACTTGTTGATCTTCGCATGAAGCTCGACAGCCAAAATGTACCATATATTCAGTTTAATGATCAGAATACTAGACCTGAGAGTGTCCTATACAGAGTAGAAAATGGTAGGTTAACAGAGGTGTTAAACGCCAATATTCGGGGCTGGGCAGGTAACGTTTCAGGTGGCGATTGGGTAATTGATAGCAATGATGAGATTCACTTCTTTTGGCGTGGTAAAGGCGGGTTATTCGGTAACAACGTGGCCTATATACGAACTATTGATGGTGTTGCGCAAGAAGCAATACAGACAGATGGCTTAGCGTTTCATACTGAGTTTGGTATCTCCATTAATAGTCAAGATGAAATTTATTTCCATGGTGTTCGCGCTAATCACGACCTTGCTGGAGGCGCCGTATCTAAACTGAATGGTACCACGTGGGAACGAGTAGGTAACCAAGGGTTTCTTTTTGACAATGCCACCGATTATAGTGGTGAACGGACCCAGACTTTTGAAACCGATATGTATTTTGACAGTAACGACGTTCCTTACGTAAGTTATATCAATGTAAACCATGGCAGTGCGGCTCAAACAAGTGTTCAAGTTTTTACCTTAGTGAATGATGTCTGGACATTAATCCCTTACGATATTACCGATTTTATCGGTGATGCGGATCCAACTGTGGCCCAAGCTTCAGGTATGGAACTTCATATTGATAAGTTTAATCGCGTATTGTCAGTGCAAAAGCACAGCGGTACAGGTATTACACCAAGTACGACAGTAATGCGCTTAAATTTATTATCTACGGGTACGGAAACATTACAATATAACCTTACTGAAAATGTGTCATTCTCTCAAGCACCAGAA
This sequence comes from Paraglaciecola sp., assembly GCF_051252315.1. GTDB lineage: Bacteria > Pseudomonadota > Gammaproteobacteria > Enterobacterales > Alteromonadaceae > Paraglaciecola. The sequence continues at coordinate 19,240 of NZ_JBPOFP010000051.1, forward strand.
GACCTTATGGTTAAACACATTGAGGTAGTTGATGCTGAAAATGATGCCATTAGTTACGCTTTATCAGGTACTGATGCTGATTTATTTGAAATTAACGCTAACGGTAAACTGAGCTTTAAGAGCTTCGGCATAGCCAATGGTAGTGATACCATTTATAACCTTACGGTAGACGCTACTTCTAACAGTGAAACCACCAGTCAACCAATTGAAATTACCCTTGTCAACAACCCATCAAATGATGGTTCAGACAACGAGGGGGATGGCTATCCCGATCATTTAGACGATGATGATGACAATGACGGCTACGCTGATACTGAAGAAGCCGGCGCAGGCTCAGATCCGCTCGATGCCTCAGATGTACCAGTTGATTCAGACAGCGACGGAATGTCTAATTATGCTGAAACTAGTGGTTTATTTGGTCATATAACCGACCCTACTAAAGCCGATTCTGATGATGATGGTATTAACGATTTAGTTGAAATTAATCAAGGAACCTTGCCAACTAATGCTGATTCCGATGGCGATGGCCTTAACGACTTAGTTGATTTTGCTTGTCCGAATACTGCTGGTGACTGCACTGCTCCGCAATTCCCTGATGAAGAGTTGTCTATCAGTTTTGACGCATCTTCTAATCTAATGTCTATTACAGCACAACAAGTTTCAGTTAAAGTAGAAGCCTTGGGGATCGTAATTACGGATGTTTTAGATGATGACGTTTCCATTTCTAGTGATCATATAAGCTTTATGGATGATAAGCTGGCTTCAGGCCTTTATAGTGACAAAATTGAACTAAGCCACACAGACAGTGAAGGATTTACAATAAATAAATACGTCACTTTAAATATCAATCCTGTCGTTAAACTACCGACTAAACTTGTTGTTGAACCAGGTCAAACACAAGTTGAAATACCAGTGATTGTTTTAGGGGATATCCCTGCTGATACTACCACTCTCAACTATATAGTGATGAGTGGCGGAACAGAAACAGAAGGCAGTGTGTTAGTTACTGGTCCTTCAGAAGATAACAGCGGTGATCTTCCTGTAACTATCCCCCAATCAGTTGAAAGTATTTATATTGATATTAGTGAGAATGCTGTACATGGGGATGAAATAACTATCAAGTTAGACGCGTCTGAGCACGTTAATGTGTTGAACAATACAATGACAACACTAAGTGTTATCGCTGAAAACCAAGTACCAATAGCACGTCTTTACATAGAGCAAGAAAGTGCTTTAGGCGCTGCTGACTTCCTACCTGTTAATCGTGTCATTACTTCTGGTGGTTACGCCAAAGTCACAGTGATGGTTGACGACGTTAATATGGCGGATATGCATGATATTGCGTTTACAGTCAGTCATGATGTACTGGTTGACATGCCTGAAGGGGCAGATGTTCCAGATGTAGAAGATATGTCAAACACCTTCATTTTTGATCCAACTCTGTTAGATCCACTTAGTTATGAGTTTATGGTTGATGTGGTTGAAAATAACACTACCGAAGCTTACGCGGCAAGTAATAGCTTGATGATACCTGTCGACAGAACTGATTCAGCAACGCTAAGCATCGATTCTGATATGGATGGCATCGCTGACACTGAAGAAGTTGCTGGATTTGAGCATGATAATTCCCGTTTTTATATTGCCCGAGGTGATATTTGGGGTCGTGTCGATAACTCAACAGGTAATGGTGCAATTGTTGTTAGTGGCGGCTATACCTTAAAGCTTGGCCAATTTGCTGAAGGTAAAGCACAACGAAATAATGATAATGAGTTAATTGTTAATAGCATCGCAAGGACACCTACACTATGGCCAAATGAAGAAGGCTTAATTAGCGTTAATGGTGAAATTGATCAGAAATTCAAAAATCCATTGAATACAGTATCGAATTTTATTATTGATGGATTGGCGCAACACGGCGATTCAGCTTCAGTTGTCATTCCTTTAATTAAGGTCAGTTTAAAACCTACTTTGGAAGATCCTACTAAGTTTGAGAACATTATTTCTGATGTTTCAATCCCTGAAGGGGCTGAATATCGTAAATATACACAAACTGAAGGCTGGTTTACATTTGTCGAAGATGATAACAACAGTATCGCTTCTGCAATGAAAGATGAATTTGGCAACTGTCCTGTTCCAGGTTCAACAGCGTACTATTCAGGTAACCAAGAAAACGGCTTAGTTGAAGGTAATCAATGTGTTCAATTAACCATTGAAGATGGTGGTGTAAATGATGCAGATGGTATCGCCAACGGTAAAATTGAAGATCCGGGTTTCTTAGCGACTCAGGATGAAAACAGAGCCCCGAGCTTAAGCCCTATGTTACCTGTATCGGGTGTTTCAGGTGAAATGGTTAACATAGTAGCCGAAGGTATGGATATTGATGGAGATGAACTTACTTATACATGGCAGCTGTTATCAGTTGACCCTATCAATGTAGGTGATGTAAGCAACCCAATGCTTAGTTTCACTGCTCCAACTGTATCTGAAGCCACTACTTACGTGTTTGGCGTTACCGCAACAGATGAATCTGGGTTGAGCTCTATACTTGAAGAAGTTGAGTTAACGGTAACAGCACCGGTAACTGAAAAACCAGCGGTCGAAATTGAGCGTGGTGGAGGCTCAATTGGTTGGCTGTTCTCTTTATTCATGGTTAGCACTGGTCTATTCCGCCGATATAAAGCAAAGAAATAGTATGAATTTACTCCAGTCAATTACCATTTTGGCTGGAGTTAACTGCATACGTTTAAAAGCCCTTACTTAGTTCATGTAAAAACAAGCTCGTAAGTTTAACTCAATGTCACCTACATTAGCCTCGAGTATTTTATTAAACAACTCACTATTTTCTAAAACTCATGCTAGCTAATCACAGAAACACCTTAATCCTATTAGGTACAGGCATAAATTCTATAACAACTAATTTCACTTTCATTCGTTCTTTATTACCAAACAAAGGATTACGCAGAAAGTACACTATTACCGGTAAGAATAGAAATATTGTCTTAACTATCTCAGTATTAAGCTTAAATGGTAACTTAGTTAAACCTGCTTTCTACCCTACTTTTATACTTTTCACTATTTACACTTTGGAGAATAATTTATGACGCAATCGATACGTTACTGTTTAGCTTTAGATTTAAAAGATGATTCAGATTTAATTGCTGAATATATTGAATACCATAGAGCCGAAAATATTTGGCCACAAATTACAAAAAATATTCAGGAAGCAGGAATATTAGATATGGAAATTTATCACATTGGAGATCGACTATTTATGTTAATGGAAACCACTGAAAATTTTGATCCTAATGCACCAGCTAAAAGTGCTGAAGGACAAGAAATTAGTGAAGAATGGGAAAGGTTAATGTGGACATATCAAAAACCACTGAAATGGGCAAAAGCTGGCGAAAAATGGTGCAAATTAACTAAAATTTTTGATCTTAAAAACTCATTACCCTAGGGCCTATAAAGAATCATGACTTTAATAATTTTCAGTGCTTTAGTTTAAATAAAATTAGCGGGGCGTTTCAGAAAACAAGTAAGACCACCTTGAACATTAGCCCCCAACAATTAAAAAAGGTTGGGAGATTAATTTAATAATAATTCAATTCGAAGCAGCCTTTTATTTGTACCGTGTGACCAATCTCTAGTTAGCTGCAACTACAGTTTGAGTTTGTGTACCTAAACCTTCTATACCTAACTCTATTTTATCGGCTACATTTAAATACACTGGTGGTTTTTGTCCTAAACCTACGCCTGGCGGAGTACCTGTTGAAATAATATCTCCAGGATAAAGAGTCGTAAATTGACTAAGATAACTAACAATAAAGGCCGGCTTAAAAATCATAGTTTTAGTACTACCATTTTGATAACGCTTTCCATTAACCTCTAACCACATAGATAAGTTAGTCGCATCGGAAATTTCGTCTTTTGTTACTAAGTATGGACCTAATGGACCAAAGCTATCACAACCTTTACCCTTATCCCACTGAGAGCCTTTTTCTAACTGAAAAGTACGTTCTGAAACATCGTTGCATACGCTATACCCAACTATATAGTCGTCAGCATCCTGTTCATCAACGTAACTAGCCTCTTTACCAATAACTATCGCTAATTCTACTTCCCAGTCCAGCTTATCACTATTTTTGGGTTTAATAATGGGATCATTAGGACCACTAATTGCGCTAGTAAATTTAGAGAACACTTCAGGCTCTTTAGGTATAGGCATATTAGATTCTGCAGCATGATCGGCATAATTTAGCCCAATACAAATGAACTTACCTACATTATCCACGCAGGATCCAATTCGCGTATCCTTAGCAATCAATGGTAAAGATTCAAGATCAACTAAACTTAGCTTAGCCATTACTTCAGCCTGAAAAGTACTTCCATTAACATCGTCAATTACAGTTGATAAATCTCTTATATCGCCGTTCTTATCAATTATACCTGGTTTTTCTTGACCTTTCGGGCCGTAACGTAAAAGTTTCATTTTTCACCTCTTAAAATAAGTGAATAGAACTATTGCTAAATTAACAAGTTTTTAGATGTTTTAGACTCAATATGCATAATAAAATAAGGCGCATTCCTTTGCGCCCCACACACACACACACACACACACACACACACATAAAAACCAGTATTTAGTATTTGTTCAATTCAATTTATAAAATTCTATTGCTGTTCCTGAAAAAAAGCGCTTCACACCTTGTTCCGGCCAGCCACTAATTAATTCCTCAGTAAGTTTTAGCCAATCCTTATAACTACTATTTATATTTACAACTGGCCAATCACTTCCCCACATCATTCTTTGCTCGCCGAAAATGGCATGAATATGTTTAAAATACTTTGCATAGTAAATACATAACTTCTGTGGTTTCTTCGCTTCAGTCTGTAATCCAGACACTTTTACGAATACATTTGTTAACGTTTCGAATTCTGCAATGGTTTTCGCCCATTCATCATATTCTTGATTACCGATATCTGGCTTAGCACAATGATTAATAACTATTTTTAAACGTGGATATTGCTTAGCGATTAATACAATGCCTTTTAGGTGTCGAGTTTTTACTAATGCATCAAAACTCAAATCTAGCTCTATCAAATACTCAAATATTGGTTTAAAACTAGGCGACAAAATCCAATTATCATTAGCTATGTCTTGTAACATAGGTCGAATACCTTTGAATTTTGGATGTCGAGCTAATTTTGTTAGTCGTAAGCAGGCTTCATTTGGCTCTGCTTCCATATCAATCCAGCCGACAAGACCTGCTATAAAAGGGTTACTTTCTGCAAGTGACAGTAAAAATTGAGTCTCTGCGTCGGTGTCGGCAGCTTGCACAAGCACACTATGCGTAATGTTACTGCGTTGAGTAACATGCAAAAAATCTTTTGGTAAAAAGTCTCGGTATAGATTTCCCAATTCTGGATTAAGCCAATTGTAATCGCCGCGTTCTAGTTGCCAAAAATGTTGGTGACTATCTACAATCTCAATATCATCTAAACTAGACACACTCAACATCATCCGCTGGCACTGGAGCCTCTTCTCGTATTAGCCCTAGCCTTTTAAGCTTCTGCCAAAATTCGCTAGGTATAGAATGATTAAAAAACTCTAGTGTTTTCTGCATACGATCTTGATTAGCAATACCAGGAATAACAGTTGATACAGCCTCGTGAGCTAAAGGAAATTGCAACGCTGCTGCCGCTAAAGGTACCTGATATTCATCACAGATATTTTCAATCTGCTCAACTTTATCAATAATATGCTTGGGCGCTTCTACGTAATCATATAATGGTGTACTGCTGCCCTTTACACCTGTCGCCAAAATACCTGAATTATAAGGCCCACCTAAAATAATTGATGCCCCATGTTGCTGACACTTAGGCAAAAATGAATCTAATGGTTCTTGTTCCAACAACGTATAACGGCTAGCAAGTAAAAAGCAGTCAAATTGGCCGATATCCATAACTCGTTCACAAATAGGCGATTCATTTACACCTAACCCTACTGCTTTTATAAGCCCTTGTTCACGCAGCTCATGTAACGCTTTATATCCACTAGAGCGCAATTGTTGATAATAATAAGCATCTTTTTCTCCATGAGTAAATTCACCAATATCATGTACTAGTAATATATCGATTTGGGCTAAACCTAATCGTTGCAAGCTATCTTCCCATGAACGCATAATGCCGTCGTAGGTGTAATCATAATGCGCATCAAACGGCATAGGTGAGGCAAAGTCATAACGTAGTTTCGTAACATCTGCGTTAACATCTGGAGTCAACACTCTGCCAACTTTAGTGGAGAGTACATAATCCGAATTTGGCACTTCCCGTAAAAGATTTCCAACTCTACGCTCGCTCAACCCTAACCCATATCGCGGAGCCGTATCGAACATATTAACGCCTGAATCTAGAGCCAACTTCATAGTACTGACCGCTTCATTCTCAGAAACTTCTTTAAACAAGTTTCCAATTGATGCAGCCCCAAAACCCAACGTAGACACCTTAATATCTGTCTTACCAATATTTTTCTGTGTTATCACTTGCCCACACTCAATTTTTATAAGCTTTAAGAAAGTATTAAATTACTGACGGTATATAATATTTAGCAGGCTAATTAAACGAATTTAAAAATCCCGCTAAGTCTTAATTATACTAAGCCACTTTGACAATGGTTCGCTGATATAATCAGCTTACTTTTTTTAAACGTTTTTTCCATTGCCCGCCATTGGGATAGGTATATTCTGCTAATGATTCAGCAAACATCTTTATACTGTAACCTGGCTCTGTAGGTGCTACATAAGCGCCATCTTTGATAATACAAGGATCTTCAAAGTGTTCGTGTAAATGATCAACAAACTCAACTACGCGGTCAGTTAAGTCTGCAGAGATTTGCACATAGTCAATCATAGATAGATGCTGAACGTATTCACATAACCCTACTCCACCAGCGTGTGGACAAACAGGCTTCCCATACTTAGCTGCCATCATATATACAGTTAATATTTCGTTAACACTAGCTAATCGACACGAGTCAATTTGTACTATATCTATGGCATCGTTAGCGATGAATTGTTTGAAAATCACACGATTCTGACAGTGTTCACCAGTCGCAACCATAACATCACCGATATTATCTTTTATTTGTTTATGACCAAAAATATCGTCTGGACTAGTTGGCTCTTCAATAAACCATGGTTTTGTTTCTGCTAGCGCATTCACCCAATCGATAGCAGTATCAACTTCCCAAATTTGGTTGGCGTCTATCATGAGCTTAATATCATCACCAATAACCTCACGGGCGATACTGCAACGTCGAATATCATCCTCTAAGCTTTGGCCTACTTTTAACTTAATATGCTTAAAGCCTTGGTCAACAGCTTCTTTAGCTAACCTCGCTAATTTTTCGTCGCTGTACCCTAACCAACCGGCAGATGTGGTATAAGATGGATAACCATTATCCTCTATATATTTAATACGCTCGTGCTTAGTCGCTTGATTTTTGCGTACCATGTCTAATGCTTCTTGTTTAGTCAACACATCAGATACGTATCGTAAATCTAAGCAATTAACAAACTGATCTGGCTCCATATCTGATAATAAACGCCATAATGGTTTGCCTTCCACACGAGCCCACATATCCCAAACAGCATTAACAATAGCACCAGCCGCCATATGAATAACGCCTTTTTCTGGCCCTAACCAACGCAACTGGCTATCCGAGCGCAGTTGATCATAAAAGGTATTCATATCAGACATAATGTCATTCAAATCGTAACCAATTACTAAATGCTCCATACATTCTATCGCTGTGCAGCAAACATCATTGCCACGGCCAATGGTAAATAAAAGTCCATACCCTTTGTTACCGCGTTCTGTTGTTAATTCTACGTACGCAGCTGAATAATCCGGATCTTTATTAATGGCATCTGAACCATCTAAATTTTCAGACGTCGGAAATCGAATATCTTTCGTCGTCAAGCTAATAATTTTATTTGAACTTCTCATGCAACCTCTTACAATTCAATAATTGTTCTTTACATATAAAACTACATTGGAGTAAAAGATCGGTCAAATGATATTTTAAATATGAGACACAATTTCAAAAGATTAATAAATAAGTATCAGATTTAAGATAAAATAGTGTAAACACCTCAACAACTCAGAGACAACCTTCTTTATTTTTGAGGTGATTTTTAGCAAAACATCCTTTGTAAATTTCAATTACTCAACATTTTCATGGTCAATTTATAACCACATGCCTAAACGCCACTATTGTAAATAAAACGTTAAATAAATAACCTCAAAGCTTTTCCCAAAATTAGAATTCATTTAGTAAAGCAAGAGGATCCTAGACTATAAATCAACGGATTTAACCGACATAAACAAAACACAAAACAAACAGGCAACATTTATAAGCTAATTATTGCTATTGACAAACTATTGCCAAAATATACCATATCAAATACAAAACATTATTTTGGATTTAAATCATGACTGAGAAACTTGTTAAAAATTCCGCTGTTACAGGTGGCGGGAGTGGTATAGGTCGCAGTATTTGTTTAGCATTAGCTAATGCTGGACATCATGTAATTGTATTTGATTTAAACTTATCGGCTGCCGAAGAAACGGTTGAGATTGTTCAGCAACATGGCGGTCAAGCATGTGCTTACTCGTTAAATGTGGCAGAACATGACACAGTCACAGAACTTTTTGGTAATATTCAGAAAGAGTTCCCCATCGATATTTTAGTAAATAATGCCGGCATAGGCTTTATTGGTAATATTGAAAAAACTACAGAATCGGACCTCGACCAAGTTTATCAGGTTAACGTAAAAGGTGTTTACAATTGTATTCATGCCGTAATTGAAGGCATGAGCAAAAGAAAATACGGTGTAATTATTAATATTGGATCTATCGCATCATCTGTAGGCATCGAGGATAGATTTGCTTATTCAATGTCAAAAGGCGCTGTATTGACAATGACTTACTCTATCGCACGCGATTATATTAACCAAGGAATACGTTGTAACTGCGTTTCTCCTGGTCGTGTTCATACGCCTTTTGTAGATGCATACTTAGATAAAAATTATCCAGAAAACAAATCCGAAATGTTTGAAAAATTATCAAATAGCCAACCTATTGGACGTATGGGAACTCCGCAAGAAGTAGCCGATTTAATTGAATATTTATGCTCTGATAAAGCGTCTTTTATCACAGGTAGTAACTTTCCAATTGATGGCGGCTTTGTCACCATCAATAACTAACTATGTCTATATGAAACTTTTACGGGTTGGCCCAAAAAATCAAGAAAAACCAGCGGTTTTAGATGATCAAAATAGAATTCGTGATATTTCTTCACTTGTTAGAGATATTGAAGGAGAATATCTATCAGAAAACTCACTTGAAGCTCTTGCTAAAACGAACTTGTCTCAATTGCCGGTATTATCTTCCGAACTGCGAATTGGACCTTGCGTTAGTAAAGTTGGTAAGTTTATTTGTATAGGCCAGAATTACAGTGATCGTGTTACTGAAACTGGCATACAGCTCCCAAAAGAACCCATTGTTTTTATGAAAGCAACAAGTTCAATCACAGGCCCCTACGATAAAATAATTAAACCCAAATATAGCAAGAGGTTAGATTGGGAAGTCGAATTTGGTATTGTGATAGGTGCTGAAACTACTTATGTTAATGAAATTGATGCGGAAAAACATATTGCTGGCTATTGTTTAATTAATGATATATCTGAGCGTGCTTTTCAAATCGAACACCAAGGACAATGGTGTAAAGGCAAAAGCTGTGACACTTTTGGTCCTATTGGTCCCTGGTTAGTGACAAAGGAAGAAGTTGTTGACATCACTCAACTACATATGTGGTTAGAAGTTAATGGTAAGCGCTATCAAAGTGGCAATACTAAGTACATGCGTTTTAAACCTAACTTCATTGTCAGTTATTTAAGCCAATTTATGAGTTTACAGCCTGGTGACATTATTTCTACAGGCACGCCATCTGGTGTTGGAATGAGTCAAACGCCTCCAATTTTTTTAAACAATGGGGATAGTGTAAAATTGGGTATAGAGGGACTAGGTGAACAATTACTATCCGTGGTTAACTATTGCCCGACTAGTAAAAATAAGTAACTTTTTACTTTGTTCAGAGGATATTAAAATTTATATTCTCTGAACAAATAAGATTACTGTGGACGACTTAAATGCCCCCATAGCTACTTGCAAGCGCCGATATTTTTTCTGATGTAGAGCGCAACACATTTAAAGTTTCAGATATATCTGCGTGACTAAAACGTCCTGTTAAATAGGGCACTGTTAAACTGGCTAACACTACCCGCTGACTCAACATAATTGGGAAAGACAAATCTACAACGCCTTCGATAATTTCACTTTCTGTTTTGATATAACCATTTTTTATAATTTGTTCAATATAAGATTCACACAAGTCAGCATCAAAATCTGAACGACTTTTCCGATAATGCTCAAACAAGGACTGTTTTTGCTTCTCTCCCATAGAAGATAACAAGATAAGCCCTGAGCCAGATTCATAGAGATCTAAATTGTGCCCGATACGGACTGACAAACCAACGGACGAAGGGCTTTCAACTCGAGCAATGACGACCATCCGCTCACAACTTACAACAGCCAAATGACAACTGCATTGAGTAGAGGTACTCAAGTCATGCATCAAGGGATAGGCAGATTCTATTAATGTACCTGTTGGCGGAACGCTCATTCCTAAGTCAAAGAGCTTGTTAGAAATAAAAAAGAAATCTGAATCTGGATTTTTACTTAAATAACCTCGTTGTTCGAGTGTCGTTACCATCCGAAAAATTTCGCTTTTCGACCGATTTAATTTTTCTGAAATCAATGCCAAAGACATAGGAACTTTTTCTTTCGCGAACAACTCAAGGATTTCGAAGCCTTTGTCAAGAGCGGGTGCAGCGTACTTGTTTTTATTTGTTTCCATTGTTAAGAATATTTTAAAACCACCACTAATACCTAGTCGTTATTATGCCTAATAGGACTAAACTTTAAAAGTATAATAAAAGTTTGCTTATAATTGATGGGTTATATAATCCCCATTAAAATAAGATATGTAACTCACAATTACTGCTTGTTAAAAAAACGCTGGATGGTTCTAAGTATAAAGTTATTTATTGGAATTGGTCTTATACCTACAAAAATAAAGTTAAACGTTAAAATTAAATTTGAAATTACAGACAAGGTTTAGTTTTATCCAATGCACATAAAGACAATTGTTAACGCTAGCTCCCCTTAATTTTAGGTGAAACTAGCAATAACAATTTAACAGCTATCGGTTGCTATATGCCGTGTCGAGAATTAGTTCTATATCCATATATTGCTATACCAATAAAACATAACAAAGGTAAAATAAATGACATTTGCACTGATGGGATTGAGCTAATCCAGGCTTCACCGTCTATAATCGTACCTTGCAGAGGTGGCATTAGCGCCCCCCCCACTATAGCCATCACTAAACCAGCTGAACCTATACTAGCGTCATCACCTAACTTGTTTAACGCTATTCCGTATATAGTCGGGAACATTAAAGACATACACGCCGATGTAGCAATTAGACAATAAAGCCCAAGCATACCACCTAAATAAATTGCACCGCTTAAACTCATTATCCCGCCAGCCGATAACAACATTAATAAATGCCCCGGCCTTATAAACCCTAGCAAGAAAGTACAAATAAACCGGCTCGCCAAAAATATAAACATAGCAATCATATTATACTGTTGAGCCTCACCGGCTGTTAATCCGACTGAAATCACGCCATAATGTATAATAAACGTCCAACACATAATTTGCGCTCCAACATATAAAGCTTGAGCTATTACGCCTTCCCGATAACTATCATTGGATAATAAACGACCCAAGGTGTTTTTTAATTCTTGTAAGGTGAGAGGTGAAGCGTGATTTATGGTATTAGGCAACTTCACCAAGGCAAATAAAACAAACAAACCAATTACCACACACGCAATGGTTATATAAGGCCACATTACCGTATTCAGATCTGCTGCTTGCATAGCACTGTGCGCTACAGGCTGATTTTGAGATAATTCAACCAAGGCTTTCGTCAATTCACCATCGACTTTAGACGGTAGCATCTGTGCGTATTCAGGATGTGCAGCACGTTCAGCTTGTCTAAATTCCTCTACTTGCAATTGATTTAAAATATAGGTCGACGCGACCCACATACCTGTAAGAGAACCGATAGGATTAAACGCCTGAGCTAAATTAAGTCTCTGTGTAGCAGTTTCTGGGCTTCCCATTGATAAAATGTATGGGTTAGCAGTTGTTTCTAACAAAGCTAATCCGCACGTTAAAACACACAAAGCAATTAAGAAGTAATTAAACTCTCCAAGCATACTCGCAGGTAAAAATAATATCGCACCTACAGCGTATAATGCCAAGCCAAGTAAAATACCGGACTTATAAGAGTACTTACGAATAAAGATGGCTGCTGGAAGTGCCATAATTCCATAACCTAAGTAGAACGCAAATTGCACCATACTACTTTGAGCATTACTAATTAAAAATATATCTTTAAAGGCTTTTACTAACGGATTAGTAATATCGTTTGCAAAGCCCCACAAAGGGAATAGTAGCGCGACCAATATAAAAGGAATCAAAGCTTGTTTAGCAATCACTGGAGTCTTTTGGCGTGCCCCCTCACCACTTATAGCTCCTAAGTTTTGGTTAGATTCCGTTACGCCACTCATAAAACTGCCTATTTATTTATTAAAATACACACCCACCTTACCACTACCTCATATACAACTCAACGTTTCATATAAGAAATAAGATAGCTATTTATAGAACTAATTACTACGACTCATCTGATCTTTTAGTCAATTAGGTGAGTTGATATTGAGCATCATCGATAAGCGATGACCGAATATTTTTGATATGTCTAAAAAACATGAGTCGTTTTTTAAAAAGACGAAATGTGCCACAAGTTACATTAATTTAACTCTGTGGCTCAATGACTAACTAAAGACTATTATTTGAATCGTTAATGTCAATGTAATGTCAAATATATAGCGAATAATTATCAGTACTTATGTAATGTGACTAAATTTAATTTGACAAAGTTGGACTATTATTTAATATCCTCTACACAACTTAACAATGTTGACTCGGCTGTGCTTAAATGAGCTTGCATGCTGGCAATTACACCTACACTATTTCTAGCTAATAAATTTTTTAGTAAATCAATATGCTCATCCATAGCCACGGTAAAACGCTCTAATTCTCCAGACTTATCCCATTGATAATGATAGTGACAAATGAAAGAAATTATATCGAAAAACTGACTAGTAAATCTATTATTAGCGGCACGTAAAATAAGCATATGCATGGCCCTATCTAAATCAGGAAACTCCATGTAGCGGTTTTCTATATCGGCTCTAATTTCTACGTGTTTGCTTAACAAGTCATTAAGTTCACCCCAAATAGGATCATCAGTACTTAAATTTAACAATTGTGTTAAAGAGTGCATTTCAAC
>NZ_JBPOFP010000052.1:0-32766 GCF_051252315.1 Paraglaciecola sp.
ATTTAGTTAAATAAACAAACAATATTATGTTTTCTGGAATAATTGAAGATCATAACAGTAGTGTTGTCAGATTTGGCGGTGATGGAGATTTACTTATTACTCCAAATGATGGATCGACTTTCGAGCTGATCTTCAAACTGGATACTTTAACTGCGCCTGATTCAATCACAGATGATCCGTTTTCTTGGAGATATTATCATTATTCTGGTATTACCAATGCTGAATTTTGGTTTAATGGTAGCTCAATTTTTATTGATTCTTTAACGGCACTTTTTTCGCATGACCCTGCTGGCAAAAGAGATTCAAATGCATTATTTTTGGATTTGAACTTTACGACTCAACCTCTGTTGGGTTTAGACAAATTAGGCATTTGGATATTTGGCAATAATTGGCTGGTTGGCGATCTAAAAACACCACCTTTATTTAATACCCAAAATCGAACAGATGGTGTTGCCGATAGTAGGGAAAAAAGTATCAAAGTGTTAAAGGCGAGTTCAGACATATTCATAGAGGTACCGTCTCCTTCTATTTATTGGATTTTATTCGCCGCCTTAGTTTTTATAGTTCGCAATAGGGCATTAAAGTCATAACAATCCTTTCACGTCTAAAATTAGGTTAAGTGAAAGATTATATTCACAATCTCACTTTTAAAAATTGAGCAGAGCTTTTGATGTAGAGTTCTGCTTTGGAGTTGTTAGCGTACTAGTTTTTCAAAAAACTCTGCTTACACTATTTGAATACCCGATGCATGTAGTTAACTTACCAAAACCAAGAGAAAAATCAGTTATTTGTCAACTGCGCTAACATGCGGTCAAAGGCGCGATAATTAAGTGCTTCGGCTAGATGTTGTCGTTGAACCTTGGGTTGTTGGCCCAAGTCCGCTATCGTGCGGGCGACTTTTAACACTCTGTGATAAGTACGTAACGATAATCCCAATTGTTCAACAGCATTTTGTAAAAACACTTGGTCTTCTTTACTTAGTTCGCAATATTTTTGGACCTCTTTTGAACCAAGCTGGGCATTGGTTTTACCAGCGCGTTCGAGTTGCACTTGATACGCAGTGATGACTCTTTGCCGCACTACTTGGCTGCTTTCTCCTCGATTAGTGACTTGTTCTGAGAATTCATTGGTGGCGAGTTTGGGGACATCTACCTGTAAATCGATCCTATCTAAAAATGGCCCTGAAATACGATTTAGGTAACGCAATATTTGTTCAGATGAGCAACGACCATCATTCAAGCTACCCGTTGGGCTAGGGTTCATTGCTGCGACTAATTGAAATTGGGCGGGGAACTCGGCTTGTCGAGCTGCCCGCGAAATATTCACGACTCCCGACTCTAAAGGTTCACGTAATACGTCTAACACTTTACGGTCAAATTCGGGTAATTCGTCTAAAAATAAAACGCCATTGTGGGCAAGAGATATTTCTCCAGGGCGGGGGATGCTGCCACCTCCAACTAATGCTACAGCTGAACTAGTATGATGTGGATGACGGAACGCTCTATGTTTCCAAGTTTCAGGGTTAACGGGTTTGCCAACAATTGAATGAATCGCCGCACTCGCTAAGGCTTGTTCGTCAGTCATGTCGGGCAATATAGTTATTAAACGACTGGCCAACATGGTTTTACCTGTGCCAGGAGGGCCTGTGAAAAGTAGATTGTGTGAACCTGCCGCCGCTATTTCTAACGCTCGTTTTCCGCCGCCTTGACCGACTACATCTTGCAAATCTTGTTCGTAATTAACTTGTATATCTTTGACTTGACTAGAAAATAACGGCAAGGCTGCTTGTCCTGAAATATGGTTGTAAACTTCTAATAATTGAGAGACTGGAATGATATTCGCGCGTTTTATCAATGATGCTTCTGGGGCATTTTCCCTAGGCAAAACGATGCTGCGGTTAGCCTGTGTTGTGGCATAGGCAAAAGGTAATGCGCCATTAATAGGCCGAAGTTCGCCAGACAAAGCTAATTCCCCGGCTAATTCTAAATTATTGAGTTTATCTTTAGGCAGTTTTAACGTGGCGGCTATGATCCCAATTGCGATGGCCAAATCGAATCGCCCACCTTCTTTAGGTAAGTCTGCAGGGGCTAAATTAACCGTGATCCGTTTAGCGGGGAATTCAAAACCTGAGTTGATTAATGCACTGCGGACTCTGTCTTTTGCTTCTCTTACTGATGCTTCGGGTAAACCGACTAAATTAAAACACGGTAAACCATTACTTAAGTGCACTTCAACTGTGATTAAAGGTGCATCAATGCCAACACTGGCTCGAGAATAAACAATGGCAAGAGACACGTTGCAACTCCTTTTGCATAGGGGGAGCTTTAAACTTAGCTAATAGTTGTGATTTTGCGAATTGTTCGCCCTAAAGTTAGTTAAATGTTTGCCTTTAATTTTTACCTCTAATGTTTGAACTTGTCTCTGGGAAGAGCGTTCTATAGTATGCTCTGCACAAATACATTAATGAGTTTGTATTTAAATTAAGGGAATTAATATGAAAATTAGTGCAGCGAACTTTCCGGTCAAATCAGTCGTCACAGGGTTAGTGGGTGTCATTATACTTATGGGCTCGATTTATACCGTTAATGAAGGTCACATTGGTATAGTCAAACGTTTTAGTGAAGCAAAAGAGCAGGTAAACCCTGGCTTACATTTTAAAGTACCGTTTATTGATAGCGTAGAAGAAATTGAAGTCCGTACACGTAAAAACGAAGAAAAAATGGCATCAAGTACTAAAGAACAAATGCCAGTTACTGTGAGTGTGAGTGTTAACTGGACTGTGGATAAAACCGCTGCGTTAGAGTTATTTAGGCAGTATGGTGGATTGTCACAATTCGAAAGTAGAATTTTAGATCCAAGATTTCGTTCAGCTACTAAAGATGTGATTCCTCGGTTTGATGCAGAAAGGTTAATTCAAGACAGAGCTACTGCCATTCAAGCAATTGAAGCAAACCTAATAGAAGAAATGAAAGACTTCCCAGTGACGGTAGATAATATTCAAATTGAAAATATTCAATTGCCAGTAAAATATTTAACCTCTATCGAAACCAAACAAACAGAGAAAAATTTAGCGGCTGCCGAAGAGCATAAATTAGCAAGACAAAATTTAGAAGCTCAACGAGATGTGAATACCGCTAAAGCTAAAGCCGATGGTATCGAGTTAGTCGCAATTGCCGAAGCAGAGTCTATTCGAATTAAAGGTTTAGCTGAGGCCGAAGCAATTAAAGCAAAAGCACAGGCATTAGGTGACAATCCTTTGATAATAAAATTAACGGAAGCGCAAAATTGGGATGGAAAATTACCATCTACTATCCTAAGCGGACAAAATATGCCTATTTTGGATTTAAGAGCAAAATAATAGGTAAATGCGCTCTTATGAGCGCATTTTTAGGCTATTTTTATATTGTTAGTCACACCTAAAGTCACAGTCAACGAACAATTAAATGAGACGTAAGCGGTAAAAACCGCCAAATTAATAAAAGTTTACATATCGTATAACTATCTTGAATGCTTGACTCGGTTGAATACCTGTATGATTTAGACCATATAGTTAACATTTTTCTTTGTTAACCCTAAATTAAGATTTTTATATAACCTATTTGAAAGAGTAAATAAAATGCCAAAGTTAAGATCAGCTACCACCACCCAAGGGCGTAATATGGCCGGAGCCAGAGCCTTATGGCGCGCTACTGGTATGAAAGATGGTGATTTTCATAAACCCATCATAGCCGTATCTAACTCATTTACTCAGTTTGTACCGGGTCACGTACATTTAAAAGATATGGGCCAATTGGTTGCTCGTAGCATCGAAGCTGCAGGTGGTGTAGCCAAAGAATTTAATACTATTGCGGTAGATGATGGTATCGCTATGGGTCATAGTGGCATGTTGTACAGCTTGCCTTCACGCGAAATCATTGCTGACTCGGTAGAGTACATGGTTAATGCTCACTGTGCAGATGCCATAGTATGTATCTCTAACTGCGACAAAATCACTCCGGGCATGTTAATGGCGTCTTTACGTTTAAATATTCCGGTTATTTTTGTATCTGGCGGCCCAATGGAAGCAGGTAAAACTAAGCTTTCTGACCAAATCATTAAATTGGATTTAGTTGATGCCATGGTTGCTGGTGTTGATGACAAAGTAAGTGATGACGAAAGTGACGAAGTAGAACGTTCTGCATGTCCTACTTGTGGTTCGTGTTCTGGTATGTTTACTGCAAACTCAATGAATTGCCTAACTGAAGCCCTAGGACTGTCTTTACCTGGTAACGGTTCTATGTTGGCAACTCATGCCGACCGTGAAGGTTTATTTAAGCAAGCTGGTACACAAATTGTTGAGCTATGCCGTCGTTATTATGAAGAAGACGATGCATCTGTTTTACCACGTAACATCGCTAACTTTGATGCATTCGAAAATGCCATGAGTTTAGACATTGCCATGGGTGGTTCAACTAACACTATTTTACATTTATTAGCGGCTGCGGTTGAGGGTGAAATTCCGTTTACCCTTGATGACATTGACCGTCTTTCTCGTAAGGTTCCGCAACTATGTAAGGTTGCTCCGTCTACGCCTAAATATCATATGGAAGACGTTCATCGTGCAGGTGGTGTGTTAGGTATTTTGGCTGAAATAAATCGTGCAGGTTTGCTACACGCAGATTGCTCTCATGTATTAGGTAAAAGCATGGGTGAAGTGATTGCAGATTGGGATGTGACTAATCCAGCAAACGAAAAAGCCTTAGAATTTTATAAAGCTGGCCCGGCTGGTATTCGTACGACCAAAGCTTTCAGCCAAAATTGTCGTTGGCCAACGGCTGATACAGATCGTGCAGACGGTTGTATTCGAAGCATAGATAACGCTTTCAGCGAAGAAGGTGGTCTTGCGGTGTTGTTTGGGAATATCGCAGAAAACGGCTGTATTGTAAAAACTGCTGGGGTAGACGAGTCAATTCTTAAATTTACTGGCCGTGCACGTATATTTGAAAGCCAAGATGAAGCAGTTGCTGCCATATTAGGTGATGAAGTGGTTGCCGGAGATGTGGTAATTATTCGTTACGAAGGCCCTAAAGGCGGTCCAGGCATGCAAGAAATGTTGTATCCAACGACTTACTTAAAAGCCAAAGGTTTAGGGAAAGAGTGCGCATTAATCACTGACGGTCGTTTCTCGGGCGGTACTTCAGGATTGTCTATTGGTCACTGTGCACCAGAAGCTGCAAGTGGTGGTGGTATTGGTTTGGTTGAAGAAGGTGACACTATCTTAATCGATATTCCGGGACGTAAAATTGGTGTGGATATCAGTGATGCTGATTTACAAGTTAGGCGTGACAATATGAACAACAGTGCTAAACCTTGGAAGCCTGCTACCCGTGAGCGTAAAGTAACGTTAGCCCTTAAAGCTTATGCCTTGTTAGCGACTAGTGCTGATAAAGGCGGTGTACGCGACGCTTCTAAATTAGAAGACTAATGACACTCTCAGCCGATGATTATTTAAAGCGTATTTTGTTATCGCCCGTCTACGATGTGGCGGTGAATTCTGATTTGCAAAAATTAGATAAATTATCTGCAACTTTAGGTAATGATATTTGGCTAAAACGGGAAGACCAACAACCGGTAAAGTCTTTTAAATTGCGCGGGGCTTACAACAAGTTAAGCCAGCTGTCAGATGCTCAACTAAAAGCCGGTGTGGTGGCATCTTCTGCAGGTAATCATGCACAAGGTGTCGCTTATTCAGCAAGAAAGAAAAAGATTAAAGCGACAATAGTCATGCCAGAAACGGCGCCCGACATAAAAGTCGACGCCGTAAAAAAGTTTGGCGGTGAATACGCCAATGTTGTATTGCATGGCACTAGTTTTGACCAAGCAAAAGCAGAAGCGTTACGCCTTTCAGAAGAATGTGGCTATACCATGGTGGCGCCTTTTGATGATCCAGATGTAATTGCTGGCCAAGGTACGATTGCTCGTGAGTTACTCGAACAAAACCCTGATTTAGATACCTTATTTATTGCAGTAGG
Organism: Paraglaciecola sp.; assembly: GCF_051252315.1. Taxonomy (GTDB): domain Bacteria; phylum Pseudomonadota; class Gammaproteobacteria; order Enterobacterales; family Alteromonadaceae; genus Paraglaciecola. The sequence continues at coordinate 6,012 of NZ_JBPOFP010000052.1, forward strand.
TGGCGGCGGTTTGATTGCCGGTATCTCAGTTTTTCTAAAACATCTAAAGCCTGATTTAAAGATTATTGCCGTAGAATCTGATGAATCAGCTTGTTTAGCGGCAGCTATGCAGGCGGGTAAACCAGTTCCTCTGAATCATGTAGGAATTTTTGCCGATGGTGTTGCGGTTAAGATCATTGGTGAAGAGCCGTTTAGGTTATGTCAACAATATGTAGATGAAGTGATCAGTGTCAGTACTGATGAAATTTGCGCGGCGATTAAAGATATTTTTGATGACACTCGAGTGATTGCCGAACCTGCCGGTGCTTTGTCAGTGGCTGGCATTCGTAAATACTTACAGTCCAACCCAATGACAGGCAAAAAGATTGGCGGTATTTTGTGTGGTGCCAATATTAATTTTCACACCCTTCGTTATGTTTCTGAACGTTGTGAACTAGGTGAACAAAAAGAAGCTGTGATGGCTGTGAAGATCCCTGAGCGTAAAGGGGCTTTTAGAGAGTTTTGCGAAACCTTAGGTGGCCGAGCTATTACTGAGTTTAATTATCGTTATTCAACTGACGGTGAAGCGCATATTTTTGTAGGTATTAAGTTACGTGAAGGCCAAGTTGAATATGAGCAACTAACCATTCAATTAAACGATAAAGGTTATCAATGTTTTAATTTATCTGATAATGAAATGGCTAAGTTACATGTACGATACATGGTGGGTGGTCGTCCCCCAGGTTTGTTAAATGAAAAATTATTCTCCTTTGAATTTCCTGAATACCCAGGCGCGTTAATGACATTTTTGGACACGTTAGGCGAAAACTGGAATATTACTCTTTTCCATTATCGTAATCATGGTGCTGCAGAAGGTTTAGTTTTAGTTGGCTTTGATATTGCTGATGAAGAACGTGCTGAATTTGATCAGCACTTAGCTAAGTTGGGTTACACCTATGAAGAACAAACTGACAACCCTGCTTATAAATTTTTCTTGTCAGGTTTAAACGGTGTGTCTGAGTAGTTGAGTATTTAATGGAATTAGTATTGCTAATTAGCCCAAGCAATTAATAGTTATTTAGGCTCTATTTCTCTTACATGTCGGCGAACAGATAACAAAGAGCCACTTAATCCTAAGAATATTGATACTGAGATCATTATGATAAATGTACTAAAATCTACCCCCGTAATATTAAAGTTTTTTTGATAAAGTGCACTAACTGTTTGAATGCTACTGCTCATCCACCACAGCAGTATAATCACAGCAAACCAAGCTAAAATCCCACCTAAAAACCCATACCAAAAACCCGTGTACATGAATGGTCTTTGGATAAATGCGTCGGTTGCTCCGACCAGTTTCATGACTAATATTTCGTCTTTCTTGCTCAGAATGTTTAACCGAATGGTATTTCCGATTATCAGTACAACGGCTAAAAATAGTAATAATGCGATAACAGTGACTAGCTCTTTTACGACATTTAATAAGCCATGCAGTCGTTCGAGCCACTCTATATCAAGTTTTCCAATATCGACTTCTCTTTCAGATTTAAGCTTTTCTAATAATATTCTGGCTGCTGTTGGCCCTGCATGTCGGCTCGTCGGTGTAACTAACACTACGTTAGGTAATGGATTTTTATCCAAATAGGTGATGGCATCGCCAAAGCCTGATAGCTGTTTAAATTCGTTTAAGGCTTTTTCTGCAGAAATAAAATCAATTGAATCCACTTCTGGCCAAAGTTGGATGCGTGTTAACAGCTGGTCGACTTCACGTTTGCTCGCATTTTCTTTTAAGAATAACGAAATCTGTGAAGCTTGCTCCCAACCCGAACTCACCTGTTCAGCGTTTTTTACCATGACATACAAAGTACTGGGTAAGGTAATACTTAGCCCCAATACACCAATCGTCATAATAGATGACATACGGGAACGCCATAACTCCCCTAAGCTGCCTAAAGCTTGTCTAACATGGCTGACAAAAAACATGATAATGCGCTGTACTGAAGAAACTTGGGCTATTTGCGCACCTTGTACTCTGCCTTTAAATAAAATGCTCATCGACAAACCTACATAATATTAAGAGTGGAATTAAACGTACAAATCATCAGTTTGAAACTCTTCATCGAGCCCATCTGTGATCATTTGTCCTTGTTTAAGGGTTAATGTTCGATATTTCATGCGAGCGATTAAACCTAAATCGTGAGTCGCAATAAAAACAGAGACACCGGCTTGATTAAAATCTTCGAATAGGCGAATGATTTCCATGGAAAGTTTGGGATCTAAGTTACCTGTTGGCTCATCTGCTAATAACAAAGGAGGTTTATTGACTACGGCTCTTGCGATACCGACTCTTTGTTGTTCACCACCTGATAGCATCATTGGAGAATTTTTAATCTTGTCTCTAAGGCCCACCATCTCTAATGCTGCATGTACACGTTTTGCTATTTCTTTGTGTGAATAACCTTCGATAACCAATGGTAGCGCTACATTATCAAAAACGGTTTTATCCATTAATAATTGATGGCTTTGAAAAATCATGCCGATATCACGACGAATATAAGCAATCTGTTTACGTTGGATGTTGGATAAGTCATGCCCATTGATGAGAACTTTGCCAACTGTGGGCCTTTCCATAATAGAAATGAGCTTGAGCAATGTGCTTTTGCCAGCACCTGAGTGTCCGGTTAAAAAAGCCATTTCACCTGGTTCGATATGAAAATCGACTTTCCTTAAAGCTTGCTGCCCACCAGGGTAGGTCTTGCTTACCTGCTCAAACTTAATCATAAGTGTTTTAACTTACCTGTTCTGATTGACCTTCGGGTTCAGTAAATAAAGCGTTAACAAAATCTTGGCTATTGAAAGGACGTAAATCATCAATACCTTCGCCGATTCCAATATAACGAATAGGGATTTCAAATTCATCAGCAATCGAAAATATCACTCCGCCTTTTGCTGTACCATCTAATTTAGTTAGGCTTATGCCGGTTAACCCGACTGCTTCGTGGAAGAGTTTTGTTTGGCTAACCGCATTTTGGCCGGTGCTAGCGTCTAGAGTGAGCATGATTTCGTGTGGTGCTTCCGGTGAAATCTTTTTCATCACACGGACTACCTTCTTTAACTCTTCCATTAGGTGGTCTTTATTTTGTAATCGACCTGCTGTGTCGGCAATTAATACATCAATATTTTTTGCCTGTGCAGATTGGAAAGCATCAAATATAACGGAAGCACTGTCAGAGCCCGTTTGTTGGGCAACGACAGGAATGTCGTTACGTTCTCCCCACACTTGTAATTGTTCAACGGCTGCAGCTCTAAAGGTATCACCAGCGGCTAACATGACTTTTTTGCCTTGTTGCTGAAATTGTTTAGCCATTTTTCCGATAGTTGTGGTTTTACCTACACCATTCACTCCTACCATCAAAATCACAAATGGGCCATTGGGTGATGAGAGTGTTAATGGGCTTTCAACCTTGCTCAAAATATTGGACATTTGTTCTTTAAGTATTTGGTATAAGGCTTCGCCGTCTTTCAACTGTTTACGATTAGAAGTTTCAGTGAGTTGATCAATTAATTTTACCGTGGTGTTCATACCTAAATCAGCGACGAGTAATTGGGTTTCTAATTCCTCAAACAATTCGTCGTCAATTGCTTTACCACGAAATAAACCAATTATACCGCTACCAATGCTTTCTTTGGTGCGGGATAAACTGCGCTTTAGCTTGCCAAAAAAACCTGTTTTTTCTGGTTTCTCTGCTTCTTTTTTGACCGGTTCGCTTTCTACAATTTGTTCAACGGTATCTTTCTCTGTTTCTTCTGTCACAAGTTTAGACTCGGGAGTCAGATTTTCCTCTGATTCCATACTCGGTTCTAACGCATTGTTGTCGACGGTTTTTTGTTCCGATGAGTCTATAGAATGTGAGGTTTCTATATAAGAATGACTAGTTTCTAAATTTGAATTCTCATCAATTTTAGTCTCTGAATGAAGTGCTGAGTCTGAAGCGATATTTTGTGAAGAATCTACATTTTCATTGGCTTTTGACAGTATTTTGTCTTTTTCAGAATTATTGTTCTTTAATTCATTTTGAGTTTCATTCGCTTGCTCATTATCTGAATTTTTAGGATCTATTTCCTGCTCTACAGACTCTTGCGGTTTCTTATCTTTTTTGAGCCAATTGAAAAACTTTGACATACAGTTGAAAAATCCTTGGAATTTCGTTGAGTTAATTAAGTACACTAGTGTTACATATTTCCAATAATAGCATTTCTACCCCAAATGAAGCGAGACGTAAAAACACCTCAAAAAACAAATGGTGCAATTCGTATCATTAGTGGCCGTTGGCGCGGGCGAAAATTACCCGTTATTAATGTACAAGGGTTAAGGCCAACTACAGATAGAAATAAAGAGACTTTATTTAATTGGCTGATGCCATATACCCAAGATGCAAAATGTTTAGATGCTTTTGCTGGAAGTGGTGGATTAGGCTTTGAAGCTTTATCTAGATACGCACAATCTACAATATTCGTTGAATTAGATAAAAAAGCAGTTAAAAAATTAAACGAAAATATTCAATTACTAGGTATTACATCTGATCAAGCCAGAGTGTCTCAAGGTAACGCTGAGCAGGTATTAAACCAATTGGGCGATCAGTTTGATTTGATATTTTTAGATCCCCCTTTTAATAAAAATTTGTTACCAGCTGTTATTAATAAAATATCAAATTTGGACTTGTTAGCGCCAGGTGGTGTCATTTATATCGAAAGTGAAGGGCAGGCGCAGTATTCAACACCTACAGATTGGCAAATACTAAAAGAGAAAAAGACCTCTCAAGTCCTTGTAAGACTTTATCAAAAGGTGAGTTAAACTTAATTTAGAGTGTTTTAACTTTTTTAGTCTGGTATCTCAATCCCAATATTACTCATGCCTTCTGCAGTAGCTAGCGTTTTGAGTTGATGGCAGGTTTCAGCATTTTTTGGACTTTTATTTAATAAGACTAGTAGTTCTTGTTGGGTTTCGATTTCCCACTGCATTAAAGGGTGTTGTTTAATCTCGTCTGCCTCAAGTGTTTGTTCAGCGCTGGCTTCTATGAAAGCTTCAACTCCACCTTGCGATAACTTACTGACCACAACAGCACCTTGTAAATCTTCATTTTGGATTAGCAATATGGTGGCAGACATTGACATTGCTACGTCAATTGCCGGATAAACACCGTAGTTATCGTAGTCACTAGCATCTGGTACTAGGTCTTCTATTTTTTCTAACTGGGCAGCAAAATTGATTTTACTTTTAGGAGAGGCTAACCATTCCCAGATTGAATTTAGCGTTTTACGGTATTGAGATGGATCGGCAAATTCACTTACTTCACAAAATAAAACGTAGTTAGGTAACATTCTCTCTAATAATGTGGCTGAAAATGCCACTGCATGCCAACCTGTTAAGTCTCTAACTTGTTGAAAAATATTTAATTTCTTAGTCAATTTATTCTCTTTTTTGCGAAGTCTACAATTGAATTAATGCTTAGCTAATGTCAAATTTAACCTAACGAATAATAATTACCAATCCCGTCAAGTAACATTTGAATAGAAATCATGATTAAAATCATACCCATCAAACGTTCTATAGCGGTTAAGCCTCTTTCCCCTAATAATCTGTGAAAAGTCCCTGATAGCATTAATATAGTGGCCGAAAACAGCCATGCTCCTCCTAGAGCCAGCGACCAGTCTAACATACGGCTAAGGTCTTGATTAGCTAATAATATGAGTGCTGCTAACACAGATGGACCGGCTATCATGGGGATGGCTAATGGGACAATAAAAGGTTCTTCCCCAGAAGGTAATCCTGTTATTCCGCCTGGTTGAGGAAAGATCATTTTTAATCCAATTAAAAATAAAATGATACCGCCGGCTATGCTAACAGACTCTTGGCGCACATTTAAAAAATCCAAGACAACTTGGCCACTAAACAAAAAAGTGAACATTATAATAAGCGAGAATATTAGTTCTCTGGCTAATACAATTTTCCTGCGTTTAGGCTCTATACTTTTTAAGACAGACATAAACACAGGTAAATTCCCGAGGGGATCCATAATTAAGATTAATGTTATAGCTGCTGACCAAGTATCCATATAGGGGCTCTACTTTTCAGTGTCGGTATTAGTCAATTTATATCACCTTATTTGGTTGTAAGCTTAGTCTTTATTAATTAATTGAATTTTTATGTCAGCGTATAAATAAATGGTATTCACCAAAATTAGTAATGAAAAATATTGTGTTAGGTTAGCTGAGTGACTATTTTAAAATATAGAAATAAAAATAGTTTTAATTTCAATAGCTTGATGATTTAATGGTGGAATACAAAATCCATTAGTGATTTTGTATCTCTTTAATGGATGATAAATTGAACTAGCAATTATTAATCTTTAAGCTTTACTAAAACATCATCATTATTATAAAAATATGTGAGGATAGACTTATGAGTCTAATGACAGTAGCACAAGTAGCAGAATTTCTAGGTGTACAAGATGTACGAGTTGAAAGATTAGAAAGAGAAAGTTTATTAATTTCCGCTGATAAAGACGCTAGCGGGAATCCATTGTTTGAAAAAGATGCTGTAGAAAAATATAAAGTACTTGCTGAACGCTTAGGCGGTATTTAGCCATCGATAAACTGCAAAAGGGTGAGGTAAACTCAACCTTTTGCATATTTACTTTTTTTCTCTAGTTTATTTAGGTAACTATTGCTCTTCAAGTAGTGCCTTGGCTATTGTCCTGAATCCTTGCGCGGTAGCGCCTGCCGGCAAATGTGTTGTATTTCCTGAATTATATGCTGCGGCTAAATCGATATGTAGCCAGCCTGAGCCTTGTTCGTTAACAAAACGAGATAGGAAACCCGCTGCATTAGATGCTCCGCCACCCCCACCTCCTTTTTGAGGTCTACTGTTTGCTGTATCAGCAAAAGCAGACGGGCATTTGTTTTTATGCCATTTTTCTAGGGGTAAAGACCAAGCCGGCTCTTGCTCCTCGTTTGCATAGTTAAGAAGCCGTTGCTCAAGCGATTTGTCTAGAGAGAAAAATGCATTGTACTCAGTGCCCAGAGCAACTTGTGCGGCTCCTGTTAGAGTCGCTGCATCTAAAATCAAATTACTGCCTGTTGCACTTGCCGCAAGTAATCCGTCGGCTAAAACTAGTCTTCCTTCCGCATCAGTATTTACCACTTCTACACTAGTGCCATTTTTGTAAGTAATAACATCGCCAAGTTTGTATGCATGGCCACTGATTAAGTTTTCAGCACAGCATAAAAAGAGTTTAACTCTTTTTTGTAACCCCCTAAGTATTGCTAAACCTAATCCACCAGTCACTGTTGCGGCCCCACCCATGTCACATTTCATACTGAGCATGCCCTCACTACTTTTAATGCTGTAACCACCGCTATCAAAAGTAATACCCTTGCCGACTAGGCAAGTTGATACGGGTGTATCTGGATTTCCGGTAGGATTAAAATCTAATTCCAATAATACTGGAGGACGAGTACTGCCTCTTCCAACATGATAAATACCCATCCATCCTTGTTCTTTTAACTGTTCTCCAGTACACAAAGAGTAATGAATGGATTGTTCTGTAAGGGATTGTAGCCAATTCACACATTTTTTAGCCAATATCTCAGGTGATAGATCTTCTGGGGTTGAATTAATGAGGTTACGAGTAAATAACATACATTGGTAACGGTTCATTAATTCAGGCTTATTGATGTCATCACACCATTGAATATGCAATTGTTTTTGGGTGGTTGTGAAGCTTTGAGCCAAAGCCCACTGTTGTTCAATTTCCCATTCCCCCTCTAAAACAACTTGCAGAATACCTAAAGCATCTAATTGTCGACCCGCTTTTTGAATTATCGCTAAATTATTATCTTGTTCAGATATATGAATACTGGCCTGATTATTTTCTATACTTAGAACCGAGTTAGGTGCATAAAACTCTGCAGGTGGCTGCGTTGTAAGAACGATAGATAAACGAGACATGATTACTCCAATCAACTATATATTTGTTAGAATACCACGCAAATTCTCCGTTTTTAATTTATATGCAATACCCAAAATTAATCCAAGGTACGTTAATTAAACGATACAAACGTTTTTTAGCTGATGTTCAATTAGAAGACGGCAGTGTGGTAACAGCACATTGTCCCAATACTGGGGCAATGACAGGTTGTGCAGAGGCTGGGTGGTTAGTTTGGCTATCACCTAGTACTAATCCTAAGCGCAAATTGGCTTACACTTGGGAGGTTGTTAAAACGGCAAAACATCACTGGATAGGTGTTAATACTCATAAAGCCAATGCTATTGTAAAAGAAGCTTTAGAACAGAATGTCATTTCAGAGTTAGATGGATATAGCCGTCACCAATCAGAAGTTAAGTTTGGTGAAGAAAATAGTCGGGTAGACTTTTTATTAACGTCTGATGATAGGCTTGATTGTTACGTGGAAGTGAAATCGGTCACATTATTACAAAATGAAGTGGGTTATTTTCCCGATGCCAAAACAATCAGAGGACAAAAACATTTAAGAGAACTAAGCTCTATAGTTAAACAAGGTAAACGGGCGGTACTACTCTTTTGTGTGCAGCATACGGGGATTGAATTAATGAGTGTTGCTGAGCATATTGATCCTGATTATGCTAACGAATTGAAATTGGCTATTGAAAATGGTGTCGAAATATTGTGTTATGGTTGTCACATCGATGCAGAAAATATCTATATAAATCAAACTCTGAAGTTTTTTATTAACGTTAATAGTTGATTTTTCCAACAAAGGAACCATATAGCCTGCTCAAAATAGATTTTATTCCAGCGGAAAAGCTGAACGCAAATAAATTGCCTGTGTAATGGCTTTCTGATATACATAGCCGCCTGCACATGACAGCTCGTGCCGTAGTTTAGGAGAATTGGCAGATGCCAACAACAAAAACAAATAAAACACTTGGATTATTAGCTTTAGCCGGATTGACTCCTTATGAGGAGAAAAAAGGCGAAGAGTATATGAGCGATGCTCAATTAAAGCATTTTAATTTATTGCTTAAAGCCTGGAGAGATCAGTTACGTCAAGAAGTTGATCGTACTGTTCATCATATGCAAGACGAAGCTGCTAACTTTCCAGACCCAGTTGATCGCGCTGCTCAAGAAGAAGAGTTTAGCCTTGAATTACGTACTCGTGATAGAGAGCGTAAACTGATTAAGAAAATCGAAAAGACACTTAAACGAATTGATGAAGATGATTTTGGTTTTTGTGATGCTTGTGGTATCGAAATTGGTGTACGTCGTCTAGAAGCCAGACCAACTGCCGATATGTGTATCGATTGTAAAACCATGGCAGAAATAAAAGAAAAGCAACTTCAAGGTTAGTTTTGTGAGCTCCACTCAAATCAATTTGAGTGGAGTATTAAGTCACTGACTTAGTTGATTTCGACTTCTTGTCTTCTTCACATCCTCATGATGCATATAATTATGTAGGGCGCTTTGCTCCCTCTCCTTCTGGTCCTCTTCATTTTGGCTCTTTGGTTACAGCGTTAGGTAGCTACTTACAGGCAAAGTCAAATGGAGGTAAGTGGTTACTTCGTATTGAAGATATAGACCCTCCTAGAGAAATTCTTGGAGCCAGTGATAGTATTTTACGTTGTCTAGAAGCCCATCAACTTTATTGGGACGAATCTGTTGTTTATCAAAGTGATCGTAGTGCTCTATACCAATCTAAGATAGATTGGTTGCATCAGCAGGGCTTGAGTTACCATTGTCGATGCACTCGTGTGCAATTATCTCGTTTAGATAGACAACAAGTGTGTGAATGCCTTGATCAAAACTATCCATCTAAAAATCACGCAACCCGATTTAAATTTTCACAGCCAAGCAGGCATTTTGATGATGAGTTGTTAGGTCGAGTTGTCTTTGATCAAAGTCAATTGGCTTCTCAATTTGCGATTCGTCGAAAAGACGGGCTATTTGCTTATCAGTTAGCTGTGGTAGTGGATGATATGCAGCAAAACATAACTGAAATTGCAAGAGGAGCAGACTTATTGTCTGCTACAGCGTATCAAATTGGCCTGTATAATGCGTTTGAATACCCCATTCCCAAGTTTTTACATTTTCCTGTTGTAGTGTCTGAACCGGGAAAAAAATTAAGCAAGCAAAATCACGCTGCGGCTGTTAATAATAAGTTTGCTTCTAATAACTTGGTGTCTGCCTTAAAATTTTTAGGAATGCAGGTCCCAAATACACTAATGAGTGAGTCAGTTTCAGAGATTTTGAGCTGGGCGATTACAAATTGGCAAATAACTAACGTAGAAGCTATAACTGAGCGCATTGATAATAGAATTGCGGGGGAAGACACGTTATGATTGGCGCCCAAATTTTTAGCTCGCATTGAGTACAGGAGCATTTGTTATTATTTCTCGAGTGATAGACAAGGTAAAAGGGGCGTTACGTCCTAAAAATGCAGACAAGCCTGCAGATCTTGTTGCTACGGTTATTCCCCGTTCTGAACATACTGTTTCCCGCGAGCATATAAGTGATAACGCGTTAAAGGTACTTTATCGCTTACACAATAGTGGGTATCAAGCCTACTTGGTTGGTGGCTGTATTAGAGACGTAATGTTAGGTAAAGAACCTAAAGATTTTGATGTCACTACAGACGCAACACCTGAACAAATTAAGGGATTGTTTCGCAATTGCCGTTTGATTGGTCGTCGTTTCCGACTTGCGCATATAGTATTTGGCCGAGAAATAATTGAAGTTGCCACTTTTCGTGGCCATCATGAAAATACTACGGATAAAGAATCAAAGGTCAGTAAACAAAGTGACCATGGCCAATTGTTACGAGACAACGTATTTGGCAGCATAGAAGAAGACGCACAGCGTCGCGATTTCACTATCAACGCGATGTATTACAATATTGCAGATTATTCTATTAGTGATTTTGCTGGTGGCATGCAAGCCATCAAAGATAGAAAAATTGATTTAATTGGTGACCCTGAGCTTCGTTATAAAGAAGATCCTGTACGTATGTTAAGAGCGATACGTTTTGCCGCCAAGCTAAATATGACGATTAGCAAAAGTACTGCAGAGCCCATTAAGCGAATGGCTCCATTGATGGCGAATATACCTCCGGCTAGATTGTTTGAAGAAGTGTTGAAGTTACTGTTGTCCGGGCAGGGACTAGAAACCTACAAATTATTGTCTGAATATCACTTATTTGAACCTTTGTTTCCACAACTTGCTCCTTTATTATTACAAGCTGAAAGTCGAGAAAGTAAATTTGTAGAGCAAGTGCTTACCAACACTGATAACCGTATTAATACTGGGCAGAGAGTGACCCCCGCGTTTATTTTTGCAGCGTTTATGTGGTATCCGTTAGAAGAGCGTTGTCAGCAATTGATGGCTGAAGGGGGGCTTAATCATTTTGATGCCTTTAATTTAGCTTTAAATGATGTGTTAAATCGCCAGATCCAGCGCATTATGATCCCCAAACGTTTTAGCATACCGATACGTGATATTTGGCAATTACAAAACCGACTACCTAAACGTTATGGCCGAAGAGCATATCAGTTGTTAGAACATCCTAAGTTTAGAGCGGCATATGACTTTTTACTTTTACGTGGTCAAATAGAAGGCGGAAAACTTTTAGAGTTGGCTGAGTGGTGGACTGATTTTCAAGAAGCAGATGACGACCAGCGTAAAACCATGTTAAATATTTTACGTGATAAAGACGGTGGTGCACCAAAACGCAATCGCCGCAAGCGCAAGAAGCCTAAAACTTCATCATGAATTCTGTTTACATTGGTTTAGGCAGCAACTTGTCTAAACCACAAAAGCAGTTGAATAATGCGCTTCAATCACTGTCGGCTTTACCTAGTTCTCAGCTAATCCAATGTTCTCATTTTTATATCAGTCAACCCATGGGGCCAAAAGACCAACCTGATTATGTCAATGCGGTCGCTTTGATAGAAACTAAACTTCAACCACTCGATTTATTAAAATGCACACAAGAAATTGAGTTGTTACAGGGGCGAGAACGAAAAGAAAATCGTTGGGGTCCACGTACCTTAGATCTTGATATCCTACTATATGGCAATCAGCAAATTACGTTGCCAAATTTGGTCATTCCTCATTATGGTTTGAAAAAACGCGAATTTGTTTTATACCCTTTATTTGAGATTGCTCAGGAATTAACTTTACCTTGTGGCGAAAAGTTATCTAAGCTGGTTGACTTGTGTCCTAAAAATGGACTCAGAGCAATTGAGCTAAAATAAGCTCAAATCTAGAATTTTTAGAAAATATCCGTATAGTGCGCGTACCTGACAATTCACTCGGCAACCAACTGGGGTAAATCTAATGAAAAAAGTAACTATTTCTACTTTGCTTAAAATGAAGCAGGACAAACAAATCATTAGTGCGCTGACTGCTTACGATGCTAGTTTTGCCAAACTCTTTGATGAACAAGGGGTGGATGTTTTATTAATTGGTGATTCACTGGGCATGGTGTTACGCGGTGACGATGACACTCTAAGTGTCACCATGGATAATATGGCTTATCACACTCGATCTGTAAGACAGGGCGTTGAACGGGCTTTTGTGATTGCCGATATGCCTTTTATGTCATATTCAACACCTGAACAAGCTTACCTAAATGCAGCTGACTTAATGCGTGCCGGTGCAAGTATGGTCAAAGTTGAAGGAGGCAGTTGGTTATTAGATACCATTAGAGGATTGCAAGAACGCAGCGTGCCTGTTTGTGGCCATCTTGGTTTAACACCTCAGTCAGTTCATGTATTCGGCGGCTTCAAAGTGCAAGGTCGAGATGATTTGCAAGCAGAAAACATTCTTGAGCAGGCTAAACAGTTAGAACAAGCAGGTATACAATTATTGGTTTTAGAATGTATTCCTACTGACTTGGCTGCAAAAATTTCTGAAGCGTTAAGTATTCCTGTTATCGGTATTGGTGCCGGTGTTAAAACAGATGGTCAAATACTCGTGATGCACGACATGTTTGGTATCAGCGCTAATTATATGCCTAAGTTTTCCAAAAATTACTTACTAGAAACCGGCGATATTCGTAAAGCTGTTCAGCAATATATTCAAGAAGTGCAAAATGGTGAATTTCCGTCAGCCGAACATAGTTTTAATTAGGGTAAATTGGCATGAACATAATTAGCGACATTACAACATTGCGTCAAATAAGGCGTACTTGGCAGACTGATGGCAAGGTAATCGCTTTTGTGCCTACTATGGGCAATTTGCATCAAGGTCATTTAAATTTGGTGCGAGAAGCAAAAAAGCACGCAGATATTGTTGTCGTGTCTATATTTGTTAATCCCATGCAATTTGGTCCTGATGAAGATCTTGATGCTTATCCTAGAACTTTGGATAACGATAAAGCTCAATTAGAAGCCTTAGACGTTAACGCTTTATTCATGCCTAAGGCGAGTGACATTTATGCACGTGGTTTAGAGCATCAAACCTTTGTAGAAGTGCCTGGGTTGTCTTATATGATCTGTGGAGCCAGCCGTCCTGGTCACTTCCGTGGCGTGGCGACTATAGTCTGTAAATTATTCAATATGGTGCAGCCTAACTTAGCCTTTTTTGGTGAAAAAGACTTTCAGCAATTACAGGTAATTAAGGCTATGGTCACCGACTTGTCTATGAACCTTAATGTTTTTGGCGTGCCAACGACTAGAGAATCAGACGGTCTAGCTATGAGTTCAAGAAATCAGTATTTAACTAAATTAGAGCGTAAGTTAGCGCCTACTTTATATGTTAAAATGCAAGCTCTGGCCGATGAAATAAATTTGGGACGAAGAGACTTTACACGCTTAACTGCTGAGTACAAACAAGAATTAGCAAGACTTGGTTTTAATCCTGATTATTTAGAAATACGCAGTAGTGAATCTTTGTTGCAGCCTAGCCATGAAGACTCAAAGCTTGTTTTATTAGCAGCAGCATTTTTAGGCAAAACCCGCTTAATTGATAATTTGCAGATTTCACTTTAGCTGTAAGGACATAACTTAATACGGTTTTTATTGGGTTAAACTCTTCCAAGTTCGGGTGTTGGTTGCAATAGACACCTGTTCATCCAAGATATTGTGTAAATCGACTTCTGTAGTAAGTGGGTTGGCCAAAACCACTCGGAAAACAGTGATAGATTGGTCGGGATATTTTTCGATTTGTAACCGTGTTCTAGACACAAATGACTTGCCCGCCTCCCTTTGCCTTTTTTGAACTGCTACGGTTAATTTGTCTAGCTCAATGTTTAATGCGTGGGCTATTTTCGGATTTTTGTTCAATTTAGACTGAATGCTCTGCGGCACAATCCTGTATGTAAGCAAAGATAAGGTTGGTGGTGTTACTAATTCAAAGTCAGCATGTTGTTCTATCATTTTTGCGAATAGTTGAGCTTTTTCTATGCTCTGATTAATCAACAACTCGTAACCTTTACGACCAAAAATATGTAAAGACGCATAAACCATCATCGCCATACCATTTCTTGAGCCCTCAAGAGTAGTCGCCCCTAAGTCTTTTGAGCCTGCTCGCAAAATGTATTGTGCATTGTGGCGCACTGTATTGCTATCATTTGGATCTTTAAACAACACCATTCCTGCACCCATAGGCACATACATTTGTTTATGCGCATCTAAAGTCACTGAGTCGGCTTTTTCTATGCCCTTTAATAATTTAAGGTGCTGTTGAGAAAACAAGGTTGCCCCGCCCCAAGCCGCATCTACATGGAAGTGACACCCTAATTCTTTAGCTACGGCAGCCAATTCATCTAAAGGGTCAATGTGCCCGGTTTCTGTCGTACCTGCTATTCCAACTATTGCTAAAACTTTATTACCTTCAGCTTGATACTGTTGACCTACTTTAAGGGCTTGTTCTGCTGACAATGTTTGTGTTGGACAATCAATGGTGAGCATCTGCTGGCGACCTAAAGCGAGTATATCTACGGCTTTGGATAAGGAATAATGTCCTCTTTTAGAACATATTACACCCATCTTTTTATAGCCATAATGCATCATGCCGGCAGCCATGCCTTCTTGGGCAACTCCTCGGAATTGTGGTGTGGCAGCTAATGCTTTGTTTCTTGCTACCCATAGCGCTGTGATGTTGGCTACTGTGCCACCAGAACAAAATGCACCCAATGCATGATTCGCACTATGTAAATAGGTACTATAAAAGTCGCTGGATTGTTTATAAACCAATTCGTGCATCATACCCAGAACTTGTCTTTCCAATGGAGTAAATGCTTTAGACGTTTCGATTTTTACTAAGTTTTGGTTTAAGCCAACTAATAATTTGGCTAGAGGAAGATGGAAATAGGGTAATGCAGAGGTCATATGCCCGATAAAGGTCGGTGAATAGGTATTGACCGAATTTGCCACTAATTTTTCGAGAAGTGTTTCAGCATGTTTAGAGACAAACTCGGGGGACTCCGGAACAGCATACTCAGCAAAACTCTTTTCTATTTGTTCTAATGAATTAACTTTAGTCACAACATGTTGTGATAAGAAATCAGCCAGGTTATCTGAAAGGTGTTTTTCGATTTGTGCAAGTTTAGAATCTTGCCCTTCGGGCATAGTAAATACTTTATACAAGTGTTCTAAACTAACTTCAGCTCCACCCACTCTGACGACCTTATTGATAATATTGAAGTCGCGAACTTTACCTTAAATATGGCCGGAGACCAATAGTTCAGGCAAAAGCATCCGTTTAGAATGTGGTAATTGTGAAAGTTTTGTTATATTTTTGATTAAACTGCAATGAGAAATACCTTAATTATGCAAGTAACTGAAGTTACAGAAAGTTTTAGTTTAGATAGTGTGGTTCCATTTTTTCAGCCCATTATGGATTTGAGCCATGATGCAGTTTGGAGCTATGAGTGTTTAGCTAGGTTGATGACATTGGACGAACGGGCGTGTTTACCTAGTGAGTTTTTGTATTTAGTTGAACGACACGATCTGGTGGCTGAGCTCACCCAAACTATTTTCAATCGCAGTGCTAATTATTTTAGAGACATTAATATGGCTTGGAATATTAATGTTAGTTTATCTGATTTATCAGACCCTACCATTCATAGATTCTTGATGTCAGAACTTAAAAGTTATCCCAATCCTCAGCGTATTTCTGTTGAAATCACGGCGCAAAATGCGCTACTAGAGAGCGCGCATTTTTCTGAATTTTCAGAGATTTGCCAGTCACTAAATATCAAAATGGTCATTGATCATTTCGACCCTGATAAAACTGACTTACAAGGTATTTTAGCCTTGCCTATCTCAGCGATTAAAGTGTCGGGAGAGGTGTTTGAAAACGCTGTGTTAAATACGGAATCTGCCAATAAAACTAAATTACTTATTGAGCTTTGTGAGCAAAATAATATAGCGGTAATAGCAGAACATATTGAACAAAAGAATACCTTGGATGCCGCAAAACGTATGGGCGTTAAATACGCTCAAGGGTTCTATTTTTGTCAACCAAGTGCGTCTACAAACTAATACCGATCAGCAATAATAGGTCTATTCTATCGGCTCATTGGCTCGAGTGAACTTTAATCTAAGTCAGCCAAAAGTTGCCAGCTTTTTTGACCGCTTAACCAATATTTTCTTTCAAAAGGTGTGATAGCGGGTTCACTTGTGTACTCATTCACCTGATTTTTAATATTAGCCAGTTTTAATGCTTCTGAAAACTCTTGGATATAGAGTTGCCAATTGCTTCGTACTTCTAATTTCCCACCTAGTTTTAAAATGTCTGTTAAGGCAGAAGTTGCATACCAACGTCTTTGCAAATGTGCCGACTTAGGGTACGGGTTTGGATACAACAAGTAATGTTTATCGAGTTTGATTTTTTCAAGAACTAATAGTCTTAAAAAATCATTAAGATCAGCGCGTACAATAATATAGTTATCTAGGTTTTCAGCGTATGACTGATGTTTATCAGTACGCACGGCCGATTTATCTATGCCAATTATTTTGGCATCTGGATGATTTCTTGCAATGTTTGCAGTGCTTTCACCTACTCCGCAACAAGAGTCGAGAATGAATTGACCCTGCCAATTGTCTAGCCATTCCATGCTTTGAGAAAATGCTGATTGGGTATGTTCAGAAAAAGGTTTTTGACTAGTCGAATTTAAGTGACGGGTTACCACTTTTTCAAGATTCGGATGAATACCAATCTGATTGGTACTAATAGATCGCGCTTGGTTTTGCATGCGTTATTTACACTTCACTTTTAATTATTTCTATTTTAAATCAACTACGAATACCTACACCACGATTTATTAGTGAGTAAGCAAAACTAATTAGCACAATATTAAAGGCAACTAACAATCCAAGGGAAATATAATGGTTAATATCAGATACACCTAAAAATCCATATCGAAAGCCATTTACCATATACACAATAGGGTTAATCTTACTTACGTGTTGCCAAAACTCAGGCAATAGACTTAATGAATAAAATACGCCACCAAGATAAGTTAATGGGGTGAGTACAAAAGTAGGGATTATGCTGACATCGTCAAATGAATTAGCGAATATGGCATTTATCAGTCCCGCAGTTGCAAATAGGATAGCAGTAAGTAGTAAGGTGATGATGATCATACCTAGACTATAAATTTGAATATCAACAAAAAATAATGAAACACATGTCACAATAACGCCAATTATCAATGCTCTTGCAACACCACCACCCACAAAACCGGCAATAATAATCCAGTTAGATACAGGCGCAACTAATAACTCTTCAATATTCCTCTGGAACTTGGCGCTATAAAATGAGGATGACACATTGGCATATGAGTTTGTAATCACTGCCATCATAATCAAACCTGGTACAATAAACTCCATATAACTAAAGCCGCCCATTGTACCTATTCGATTGCCAATTAAATTGCCAAAAATCACAAAGTACAATGACATAGTGATAGCAGGAGGGATGAGAGTTTGTACCCAAATTCTCAAAAAACGTTGGCATTCTTTGCGCCAAATGGTGAGTAGCGCAACCCAGTTTAAGTTATTCATCTGCTTTTTCTCCTTCAGCAGTGACCTGGGAAGAACGTCCCGATTCGACCATTCGTACAAAGAGCTCTTCTAAACGATTTGATTTATTACGCATACTTAATACCTGAATGTCTTGTTGTGAGAGTTGTTCAAACACTGCATTTAAGCTTGCTTCTTTTGGTACATCTACTTCTAGAGTATGGGCGTCTAGTAATCGAGTTTCGAATCCTGAAAGCGATAAAGAATCTATGTTCTTAGATAGATCTAAGATAAATGTTTCAATGTTTAAGGTTGCTAAGAGTGACTTCATGCTAGTGTTTTGGACTATGCTACCTTTATCAATTATCGCTATGTTTTTACAAAGGTTTTCAGCTTCTTCTAAATAATGGGTGGTTAAAATAATGGTGACACCCTGTTCGTTCAAGTCTTGTAAAAAAGTCCACATAGAACGGCGTATCTCTATGTCAACACCTGCCGTTGGTTCGTCAAGAATAAGCATTCTAGGATTATGCATTAAAGCTCTAGCAATCATCAATCGTCTTTTCATGCCTCCCGAAAGCTGCCGCGCTGCGACGTTACGTTTATCCCATAGGTCGAGTTGTTTAAGGTACTTTTCGGCACGCGGTATCGCGTCTTTTTTAGAGACACCATAATATCCAGCTTGGTTTAGCATGATTTGCCATAGGGGTTCAAACTGATTGAAATTAAACTCTTGTGGGACTAGGCCTATACATGATTTTGCTTGTATGGGTTGTTTGTCTAGAGAGTATTCAAATATTTGAATATCGCCGTCCGATTTATTAACTAAAGAACTAACAATACCGATAGTGGTAGATTTTCCTGCACCATTTGGGCCAAGCAATGCAAAAAAGTCACCTTGTTTTACTTCCAGATCTATACCGGACAAAGCCTGTGTGCCACCTTTATATGTCTTAGTTAACCCTTTAATATTCAGCGCATTCATGCAATTAGCCTTGCTTAATTATTTTTCCCAATACCCAAAAACCTTAAAGCTTTTTTTACTTAAGGTTTTTGGGTCAATGAGAAAGGAAATATAGCTGATAGATATTGAGTTTATTGGGCTATTTTCAAGTCTTTGTTATTAAATTAGGCTTAAATCGCAAGGGCTTTTACTATGTACCTATAGGTGGGGTTTGGTTTTAAGCTATCAAACGGATAACAGGTAATTAACGTTAACCCACTGTGAGAATTAGATTGGTCGCTGTCTTCAGAATCAGAATACAGATACTCCACTTGAGATTGGTGTGCAATGCGTAAACTTTGCACTTTATAAGTTTCCCGATTGTTTGCTGTTTTCACTTCGATCATGTCTCCTTTTTGTAGGTATTTTAACTTGTTAAATTGTGTGTCTCTGTGTCCAACAATGACGCTATTTCCACCATTGCCGGGTAATGGTGTTGCGCTTACATGGGCCGGTGCAAAAGCTAAATTACGTGGGCTGGCTCCAGCTAACACATAATAACTTGTATCTTGAAAGAGCAACTCGGCAACGGGATACGTGTCAGCCCATGGCCAAGGTGGTTTTTGTTCTTGCGAAACAAGATTGTTATCCCAAGCTTTTGCAATAAGATACTGAGCGAATTCGGCCTTTAAGAATATATAAACTCCGGAAGAAAATTGGTAAAAGCCTAAAGTCAAAACTAAGGCTAACCATTTATATTTCAGTACAAAGTTTACTAACGACAAAGACGTTCTCTTCTTCTTAAAAGACAATGTGTGCATAGTGAAACCCCCATTAAAATCAGGCCAATTAATAGTTTAAGTTCAGCGTTTGTTGCGGTTTGAGGAAGCTGGCCAACCTGCTGATTTGTCTTTTTATGTGAGCCAGCGGGGAATCGATTCAAAATATTTTTATGTTTGGCGTTTAAACTTGCCGGTTTTGTGGGGGTGATATCCACAGCAACTAAACTGGTGTATTGACTGACGATATGATGCTTTAATGCAGTTTGGGTGATCATTGAACGGTATTCGTCGGGTGTTCCTAAACTATTATTTGAGGAAATTGACGCTCGGCGTTTGTCCCGTGTTAACTGGGCTATTTTTTCTCTTGCCCATAATACGTTTAAGCCGGAATGTCGTGTTTGACTTGTAGATTGCAATTGACTCGACCAAGGCTTATTTTGAAACATGCCAGATAAGGTGAGTTCTGCTTCAGACCCTTCTGAGAATATTAGTTCTGAATCATTTGGTTTTTGACGATAACTTAATATTAACGCTTCACCTAAATACAAATCTCCAATCTTATTCGGATAAATTTCAAAAAACTTGTTATTCGTTAGTTTATGGGTGTCGACTTGCAACTCTACATTCGTCAACGCTGGGTGGCTGAGTTTATTTAATAAGGCCTGCATTTTGTCTTTTACTTGAGAGGTTGAGCCTATATAAGTGAATGTGCCTTTCCCCATTTTGGCAGCTTCTGTCATGAAATAACTGTTGGGTGCGCTGCCAATTCCCACTGTAAATAATCTAGATTGGTTGATGTTTTGCTCTATTAAAGACATCAGTGACTCCTCGTTAGATACACTACCGTCTGTGATAAACACTATTTGCCGTAATCTAGAAGATGCTTGCTCTTGTGTTTCTTGAATTGCAGAAGGTGGTTGTTCGAATGCCAGATTAAATGCTTTGGACATATGTGTGCCACCATTGGCTTGAAGTTCAGCAACAAACTCAATAGCCAAGCTTTTGTTTTCATTACTGGCGATTTTAGGCGATGACCATAGATTTTGTGCGTAACTATTAAACTCAATAAGGTTAAAACTATCTTGGTTTGCAAGTTGATTAACCGCCAATATTAACGCTTGTTTAGCTTGTACAATAGATTCACCTTCCATAGAGCCTGACGTATCCAAAACAAAGATAACTTCTCTATTGGTTTGTATTGCCTGTGTATTTGACTCTTGTTGAGGCTGAGGAGGAAGCAACATGATTAACCCGTATTCTTCACCATCTACATTTTGTTTAAAATGCGATATTTGTGGTTGAGCACTTAATTCCGGTTGCCAGCTAAGTACAAAATCTTTGTTAGCAACTTGAGCTTCAGATAATTCAATGTGACGGCTACCGTCCGATAATCGTTTAGTGGTAATGGTATGAAATTCACTTTCTAAATTCTTTAGTTCAAACCCCGTTTTAAGGTTAGCGACCAGATTTACCTTATTGGTGCTTTTTGAGGCATGATAGACAGGCGTGTTCTCTAATTTTGAATCGCTTGTATCAGGTGGCGTATACCTAGGTGTGATCGTCATAGGAAAACGTAAACTATATTTTTGGTCTTTGTAATCCAACGTTTGTTGGTACTCAATACTGATTTCTATGGTTTCCCTTGGGCCAATATTGGCAACAGAATTAGTAAATACGTTTGGTCTTTGTTGAGTGATTAAGCTGGCCTTTTTACCCTGTTTTTTCGCTTGGTTATAAATTTTTAACGCTTGTTTCTTTTCCTTTATTTTACCTTCTATTTTGCGATCTCCGATTGTCATCAAGAGATGATCAACAGCAGCATTTTCTGGTAATGGAAATACGTACGTGCCATTAACCCAATCATCGCTGGCATTTTTAAACGTCTGAGTTAGACGAGTTCGGGCGATTATGCCCGTGATTTTAATATCGACATCGGTCTGTAATAGTGGACTTAAAGTGTAAGGCGGATCTTGCTTGGTTTGACCCGCTCGGTCTGAAACAAAATATAAGGTTCCTCCTTCAACCTTATCAACATCACTAATAAAATGATTCTTAAGAGGCTGAGGTGGAATATTTTGTTGTGACTCAGTAGATTGTTTAAGCTGAGATTTATTTGAAAATGCGGGCACTGCAAATTGCAGCGCCCCCATAACAATCATAACTAACGCAATGATTGCCAGTTTTTGAATGGAGGGCATGTTAGCTAATCCTGTTTACGTTAATGTAATAATTACTGATTAGCTGCGGTCATAGCTGACTGATTATCAGATACTTTTACGTGCACTCTGCGGTCAAAGAAGTCGTCTTCAAAGTTAACTCCAGCACTGACTAAAGAATTTTCGCCAAATGAGTTTGTGAGTACTTGCTCTTCTTTTACGTTTTTATTTATAAGATAAGATTTTACCGACTTAGCTCTTAGCTCAGATAAAGACTGGTTATAATCATTGTCACCTCTTTGGTCTGAAAAGCCTGATAAACTAACGGTTAATCTAGGATTTTGGGTTAATGTTTGAGCCACTAGATCTAGTTGGGATTTGTAATGTTCCTCTAATGTGTAGGAAGCGGTTTTAAATTGAATATTGCTTTCAAGCTCTGGGATGTTTTGTTCAAGAGTGCGGTCTAAAGACGCAATCTTAACCATTGCAATTTGTTGAGCTTGCTCAAACTTATCTTGTGCTGCCAACAAGTCATGCTCTTTTTTACGTAAAGATTTTTTAACCAGCTCAAGTTCGTTGTCTGAATTTACATCCTCCGCAATTAATAAGCCAACTATACCAGTGACCATGCCTCCCAAAGGCCCAGCTATAAGTGTTCCCACAATAACGCCCGAACCTAGGCCAATCATTTCGTTTTTCTTTTCTTGTTCATGCAATTCATTCGCTATTGTTTGTCCAGATAAAAGACAAGTGATTGCGATAGCCGTTATTTTTTTGTTGATTGATAATTTCATTTAGTTTCTCCAAAAAGGGTTGTTGATTAATTCCTCTCTAGTAAACAAAGATTTAATGGCCATTTTTTGGACATAAAATGGCAATGTGATGATCAAATGTGGCGAAAAAATGGAAATTTAACGGATTGTGCTTTTGGGTGGTTATGGGCAGCTAATTTTATTATATAGTCGAGTTATCAGTTTTCAGGAACACGGTTAATGTCAAAAAGAATAGCGTTAGTAGAAGATGACCAAGCTCTTAGAGAGAATTATATCTCAGCCTTAACAAAACAAGGTTACGAAGTGTTGCCTTATGCTAATCGACCCAGTGCTGAGCAGGCCTTTGCTGAAAAACTGCCTGATCTCGCGATCATTGATATCGGTTTAGAGGATGAAATTGATGGCGGTTTTGCTGTATGCCAGCAACTTAGAAGTTTGTCTAAAACTTTACCTATTATCTTTTTTACAGCCAGAGATAATGACTACGATACTATTTGTGGTTTACGGATGGGCGCAGATGACTATTTAACAAAAGACATCAGTTTGCCGCATTTATTAGCCAGAATTGCGGCCCTATTTAGGCGCACAGCTTTGCTGGGCATGCCTCAGCAACAAAGTGACACGGTACAAACTGGCGACCTGGTTATGGACACTAACCGAATGACTGTTGGTTGGAAAACACAATCTATAGAACTCACTGTGACAGAATTTTGGATGTTACATGCCATTGCTAAATACTCAGGCCATGTAAAAAGCCGGCAGCAACTTATGGATGAATCAAAAATGGTGGTGGACGACACTACTATTACTTCTCATATAAAACGTATTAGAAAAAAGTTTATGCAAATTGATCATGACTTTGATTGTATTGAAACTGTGTATGGCATGGGCTATCGCTGGAAGAGCCTATGATTATTTGCTCTACGCGGGTGTACTAAATGAGTCGATTTAGATTTGGCATTCGCCTTAAGTTATTGTTCTTTTCTTCATTTTTGTTGGCTATTCCATGGTTGGGTTATCAGTATGTGTGGGAGATGGAGGCGTACTTAAGAATTGGCCAAGAACAAACTATGGTGGGCACAGCCCGTGCTGTGGCTACAGCATTGCACGAACGCCCGGCTTTATTTGACAGCCAATCTTCCTACTTGAGTGATGTTAAACCAGGTACAGATCTTTATGCTCACAAAATTGCTTTTCCTATTCAACTAGATGGAAAGTTAGATGACTGGCTAGATTACCGACATCTCACCATGATGTATGGTGAATCGCACTTGTTTAAACAAAAAAGGGATTATCAAGCCCAAAGTCTGGGTTTTAAACATATGGTTGGACAATACGATAAGTATTTATATGCCATGTTTGACGTGACAGACGACAAGGTGTTGTTACGTCCACAAAACAGCTTACGGATAGACAGGAATGACTATTTACAGATTGCCATTACAGATGCAGCGGGCCAGTTTCAGCGCTACGCTGTAGCTCCCAAGAAAGAAGGGTGGGTAAATGCTTACTTACTAGAAGGCATCGGTGAAAAAGTAAGACCAATTAAGTTAGAAACCAAGATCCAAGGGCAGTGGCGTAATACTATAAACGGTTATCAATTAGAGTTACGTTTTCCGCTGGCTATGATGTCGAGCAAAATTGCCTTTGCAATTTTTGATGTCGATAACGAGAGAACTCGAGACGTTGAATATGTATTAGGCACGGCGGATCCCACTCAAGTTGATTCTTTGGGGACTGTGTTGGTGCCTTCTCCAGAAATAGAACAAATTCTCAAAGGATTAAAATATTCAAATGCTCGTGTGTGGGTGATAGACAAACACATGAGGGTATTAGCTCGTTCGGGAAATATTCAAGACGCAACAGGTGTAAAAATTAATTTATCTGAAACTGGCTCAAGGGGCTGGTGGCAATATGTAGAAAATAATTGGTTGCTGCCTCTGTATTATCAAATATTAACTAAACCTCCCGCCGAGTTTGTGGATGATTTAAGGGATGCGTTTTCCTTGCAAGGTCAAGACATCACTAAAGCTTTACAAGGAGAGCCCTCGTCTTTGTGGCGTTTAAGTTCAGACGATAAAGCGGTGATCATGTCGGCAGCACACCCAATTTATTTAGACGAGACAGTTATGGGCGCTGTTGTGGTGGAGCAAACCACCAATGGCATTCGCACGTTACGAAATAAAGCGTTAGAACGGCAGTTTCATTACATTTTGTTGGTGATATTAATCAGTACATTCGCATTATTTTTAATGGCTTCCAGAATTTCTTGGCGTATTCGTAAATTAAGAAACGAAACAGAAAGTGCGATTGATCATCATGGCAAAATTATTGGTGGTATACAGCCATCTCAAACTCGAGATGAAATTGGCGACTTATCTCGTAGCTTTACCCAAGTATTAAGCAAACTCAGCCAATATAATGCTTATTTAGAGAACATGGCTTCTCGTTTGTCTCATGAATTACGTACCCCTGTGGCAATTGTTAACTCATCTTTAGATAACTTGTCATTAGAAGAACAAAGTGAAGACAGTAAACAATACGTCGCGCGAGCAAAACAGGGCATAGTTAGGCTCAGTAAAATATTGTCAAATATGAGCGAAGCCACGCGTTTAGAACAAGCAATCCAAACTAGCGACCGTGAAACTTTTGATTTAGTTGAGTTATTACACGGATGTGTAGAAG
This sequence comes from Paraglaciecola sp., assembly GCF_051252315.1. Taxonomy (GTDB): domain Bacteria; phylum Pseudomonadota; class Gammaproteobacteria; order Enterobacterales; family Alteromonadaceae; genus Paraglaciecola. The sequence continues at coordinate 31,334 of NZ_JBPOFP010000052.1, forward strand.
GGTACAAAATGGCTTACCCCAATCGGAAATTCGATATACAAACAGCGGTGTCTGATTCTGCGTTAAATGGTGCTCCAGAGTTATTTGCCCAAATGTTAGACAAAATCATTGCTAATGCTGTTGAATTTAGTCAAGAAAACACCTGCATTAACTTACACATGGTGAATAGTGACAAAGACTTAGTCGTGACTATTGTGAATCAAGGCAGTTTATTACCTAAAGACATGCAAAATCAGTTGTTAGATTCTATGGTATCGGTACGTAAACAAAAAAACAGTGAACAACCTCATTTAGGACTAGGGTTATATATTGCCAAAATAATCGCGCAATTCCATTCTGGTGATATCAGAATAGATAATCTCAAAGATGAAACTGGTGTAGTGGTGACTTTAGTATTTAAGCCTTAATGTAGAATTATTCTTTATTGAAAATTTTGTATTGAATTAAACTAGACTTAAAATTAAATCAGAGGGACACTGAATACAGTGAACAAAATTAATTGGAGAATAAAATGATTTCAGCACGTGTTGCCGAATGTATGAGTAGGGATTTCGCCGAAATTCATCCTGAAATGATGGTCGCCGAGGCTTCATCAAACTTAATTAAAAAAGCCTTACTAGGTGGCCCTGTTGTAGACGACAATGGCAAACTTGTCGGTTGGATTTCTGAACAAGAATGTTTACAAGTAACCATTCAAGTTGTGTATCACAATATGCGTGTTGCGACCGTTAAGGATGTAATGCGTACAGATGTATTAACTGTGTCATTAAATGCAGACTTGTTAGACGTTGCTCAGCAAATGTTGAAAGAGAAACCTAAAAGTTACCCCGTTGTCGACGAAGACAATAAGGTAGTAGGGGTATTAACCCGCAGAGATATACTTAAAATGTTAGATAATAAATTAAGCGAGATGGCTTAGGTAAGCGCTAAATCAACAAAATAATAGGCACTCTCGAAATAAGACTCGGGAGTGCTTTTTGTTCTTACTTTATGTAAATGGCATTGTCTAAGCAGAGTAAGTGTTTTAATTAATAACAACCATCATATTCTTGCACACTTAATTCTTGGATTATTTCAACTGTCCCATCGGTAAATACCTGGACTAAATTCTCACCTCTAGTACCGCATAAATTATCCCAAGAAACCAACACCTTATAACCTAAAGCGTTCTTTTCATAGGCTTTAGGTTGGGTGCCTTTTCTATTTAAATATACGTAAACTTCAGCTTCTGTGTCTATGTAATCAAAAAATAACAATAGGTCATCTTGAGACTCAATGACTGTAATATCTCCTTCTAAAACAGCTACACCATATATGGCACAGTAGTTTGGTTGACATTGAGTGTCGAATCCATAGTCAGACTGAACCGCATTGAGTCTGGAAGATAACTCTGGCTGCAGTGCAGAATATTTATCTTGGTAGTATTTATACAA
>NZ_JBPOFP010000053.1:0-32099 GCF_051252315.1 Paraglaciecola sp.
CCATAGTTCATGCGTTTGAAAATCGTCACGGAGGTGAAATTAGAATTACCTTTGAAATTCAAGGTAACCAACTTAATCTATCCTTCAGAGATAATGGCATTGGTATTAATAAAAAATCTTTGGCAAAGATTTTCGAACCTTTTCATACGTCAAAACGAGGTGAAGGAGGTTCTGGTTTGGGGTTAAGTATTGTTTATAACTTAGTGACCCAGAAATTAAGAGCGAATGTTAATTGTGATAGTAAACTGGGTGAGTGGACCGAATTTACGCTCTCTATTCCCATAGAGTAAACGTCAAATCATAGCTATTTCACCCTGAAAATGCGTTTTAACTAGAGTAAGAGTTTACTATAACCCGTTTTTGAATTTAGGGTCAGAATGCCACTAGCTTGTAGTTTTTTAAGTCCCTTTGAAATATTCGCGCATAATTGTTTGCCAGCCTGGTTATTGGGACAAACATAGAAACTTTCTAGGATAGCTACCGGTTTTTTTACATCATATTGAATAAGATGTTTATATTGGCTTTTTTGAATAGCTAAAACCGTTGCTGGAAAACCGCCTAACACTCCTTCAATCCGGTTATTGGCTAATAGCCTTATATTGGTTTCATCATCTCTTTGGTAGCTCAAGGTAAATCGTGGATCGTTAATAATGTCTTTGCTGTATGAAAAACCACTGACTAACCCAAGTGTTTTATCTTTAAGGTCTGCTAATTGATGATAATCAGAGCTCTTACGAGTAAATAGGATGACTTTTTTGTAAAAAATAGGATCAGACACAACATAATCAGTTTTTTCACCAGGTAACTTTTCCCATAATTCTGGAAAATAAGCACTCACTTCCCCATCGTTAAATTCTTTTTTAATTCTTTTTAGTGGCTTAATTGACAACTCTATAGGTTGATCAATTTGCGTGAAAATAAGCCTGTTGAGTTTATTGAATAGTCCATTCCCGTCTTCTTGAATCAACCCCGGAGTGGGATATGCACCAATAACAACTGGCTCTTTTGCATGTGTTAAGCCAGTTAGTAATAGAATCAATAGTAATATTCTTGAATAAATACGGCGATTTAATAATGAATTCATATTTTAAGGGTAGTAGGTTTCTAAGTTATTTTTTTAATTATTGGTATTGAGCATAATACACTGACATCAATAAATAAATTATCAAAAGCTCTTTCGTTGTAGTGAATAGTCAGACCAAGATGTCATCAGGTTAAATAGGTTTGTAATCTTACATAATTTAGGTGACACTTTTTATCAAGCGTCATAGGGAGTAAGCAAATGAATGAGCAGGAATATATTTCACAAAGATTGGACGAACAACTAAATTGGTATGATAAAAAAAGTCAGCGAGCACAAAAGCTTTTTAAATGGTTTCGGACCACTGAAATACTTGCTGCAGTTAGCATTCCTTTTATAGCTGGCTTTTCTAATGAAGAGTTCCCTCTTGCTATCGTTGTCGCTATTTTGGGCGCGCTTATCGTATTGATTGCAGCTGTAATAAGTTTAAATCAATTCCAAGAAAATTGGATTGAATACCGCACAACTTGTGAGTCATTAAGACAGGAAAAATACTTATATTTAACCCATACCCAACCTTATAGCGAAGACAGTCGGTTTAATTTATTGGTGCAACGTGTTGAGGCAATCATTTCGAAAGAGAACAGTCATTGGTCGCAAAACACCCTTGAAAATCTAGAGAAATCTCGTGTACAAGTGGAGAAAGGTGAGTAGGTTAACGATTGCATAAAACAACAACAGGCAAAATACATGAAAGTGGCTTTTGAACACTATCAGAAACCCAAACCGAAAGGTGGGACCGGGAGTATTCGATTTCACTTGTTAATGGGCGTACCGCTGGTTTTGCTCATTGCTGTATTAATCAGTATGAATAAAACAGAGCCTGAGCCACTTATCGTTTTGTCTGTTGTTGCTATTGTGATGGCTGGTTTGTTTATAAAAGGGCTGTTTCTGTTGTGGCGAAATTCTAGTTTAGCAAGCAAATTGAAAGACGATGCTGCCGTTAGAGTGTTTGAACAAAATTTAGCTTTTTCTTTATTACTTAGGCCATTTGATTTTGATGGGTTTATTCCCGTGCTGCCTAATGGCACGGACAGCATTGCAGACTTACAAGAGCATAATCATAAAAACGCCAAGTTAAGTTCGTTTGAAATGACTGAGTTTGATTATATGAATCTAGATGCGCCAGTAGAACTATTCGATTTAGTCTCTAATGCGATTGTATCCGCTGGCACATTATTGGCCGTAGGAGAGCGGAAAAGTGATCACATTGGTGGACCTGGCTTGTTACAGGTTGAAGATGGTAACTGGAAGGAAAGTGTCGCCCAGTACATGCAGAAAACCTCTTGTATCATTATTATGCCATGGCCTACAGAGGGCACACTTTGGGAGGTAAATGAAATTATCACCCACAATTTGATGGATAAAACCGTGTTTATTATGCCGCCTAACTATAGTTTTAAAAAAGAAACAAGGATGGTGAGTCATTCAATTGATAACGGCGGGGACAAGGATTTTCATTATCGCGTACCTAATGAAAATCTATGTAGTAATAACCCACTTAGTGAAATCAAGGACGGCTACAATAAAGCGATTGAACCACTTATCAATGCAGGGTTTACTCCGCCAGAATATGACCCCAATGGTGCTCTTTATTATTTTAATAAAAATCAATTAATGACTTTTCCCATTCCTTACCATAAGTCAGAAATTAAAGCGTTTATCCAATCTTTAAATCGCGATGTGTTTGTAAAGTAAAGGTTATTTAAGTCGATCTATGGTTAATTAGTTTGTTCGTATAGCTCTAGGGGAAGTCCATCGGGATCTTTAAAAAATGTAAATTTTCTATTGGTATATTCATCAACCCTAATGGGTTCAACATCTACACCTTTGGACAAAAGATAGGTCTTAACCGAATCAACACATTTAACGTTAAAAGCTAAATGTCTCAGCCCTAACGCCTCTGGTTTGCTTGGCCTTTGAGGAGGAGAGGGAAAAGAAAATAGTTCTATTTGACCTCCATCAGGTAGTTTAATATCGAGTTTAAAAGAATTACGCTCTTCTCGGTAATTTTCAGCTATTACTTCTAAACCAAGGATGGAAGTATAAAAATCTTTTGAAGTTTTATAATCTGAGCAAATTATTGCGACATGATGAATAGAATTGAACATTTAACTTTCCTCATTGTCTTGTGTGTCCATGCAAATCTAAACGTTATTTAAAGGTTTTCCAATTTATCGATAAAGACAACATTAACTCTCGCAAAGACAAGGCCCTTGGTTGGCTTTTCCCCCTGTGATTCCAATGATGTCCACAACAAGCGGCAGTGAATACGGCTTTGGTGGGTTTGAGGAGTTTTAATCCTAAAATATCGAGTTGACGAATTTCCTCTTCCAAAAAACTGCCATTAAAGGCAAACCAGCCAAATTTGTTGGCGTGTAGCTTTCCTTGTTCGAAGTCTATTCTGTCTACAGAATCTAGTTCTATGTGTTCTGCACCAAGAGTATCAACATGAATAGGAATACTGCGACCAATTTGAATGTTGTCATAAAACCACTGTTCTGTTTTATCTACATCGACTTTGTCGGCCATACATTTAGCCGCTTGTTTACCTTGCCAACTGGCGTTGTGAATATCGAGTTGGAGTGGAGATTCTTTGTCTAATAAACTATCTGCAGCGCGTTTTACATGGTGTTTTAAACCGCCAAGTTTGCGTTGTAATAAGCTAACGTTGTTGATTTTTTGCTGGGATAAACTGGTGAGCTCTCTTTCATACAAAGCATTACATAATTCTGCAAAATGCAGCTGACGTTGGTCGTCAGAAAATATGTCTACCTGTTTGGAAGAAGAATGAGAGTGTTTATCTAGCATAATAAAATTTAAGTCTACAAAATCAAAAATGGCCAGCGTTAGCCGACCATTTTATACTCAATTGACTGAATTAACCATTGGCAACGTGTTGTTGCCATAGTTTAAATAGAGCTTATTGACCTTTAACTTCAGATAAACCGTTAAAGATAGCTTTGTCGCCTAAGAACTCTTCAATACGTAATAATTGGTTGTACTTAGAAACACGATCAGAGCGACATAAAGAACCAGTCTTAATTTGACCTGCTGCAGTACCTACTGCCAAATCAGCAATAGTTGCGTCTTCCGTTTCACCTGAACGATGAGAAATAACAGCAGTGAAACCAGCATCTTTAGCCATTTTAATCGCGGCTAATGTTTCAGTTAAAGAACCGATTTGGTTGAATTTGATTAAGATAGAGTTACCAATACCTTGCTCAATACCACGTGCCAAAATCTTAGTGTTTGTAACGAATAAGTCATCACCAACAATTTGTACTTTGTCACCAATTAATTTAGTTTGGTAAGCAAAACCATCCCAATCTGACTCGTCTAAGCCATCTTCGATTGACACAATTGGGTATTCTTCACATAAGGTTGCTAAGAAATCAGAGAACTCGTTAGCAGTGAATTGTTTGCCTTCGCCAGTAAGGTCGTAAATGCCTTTGTCTGCATCGTAGAATTCAGAAGCAGCACAATCCATTGCTAAAGTAACGTCTTTACCTAATACGTAACCAGCAGCTTCAACCGCTTCTTTGATTACAGCTAATGCGTCAGCATTTGATTCTAAGTTTGGAGCAAAACCTCCTTCATCACCAACCGCTGTATTCATGCCTTTAGCAGAAAGTACTTTCTTCAGTGCGTGGAATATTTCAGCACCCATACGTAACGCTTCTTTAAAGCTATCAGCGCCAACAGGTTGAACCATAAACTCTTGGATATCAACGTTGTTATCTGCATGCTCGCCACCGTTGATGATGTTCATCATTGGTAATGGTAAAGAGTAAACACCTGATGTACCGTTTAAGTCGGCGATGTGTTCGAACAATTGAACGTTTTTAGCATTCGCTGCTGCTTTAGCTACGGCTAAAGACACGGCTAAAATTGCGTTAGCACCAAAGTTTTCTTTGTTTTCTGTGCCATCTAAATCGATCATGATTTGATCAACTTTAGCTTGGTCTAATGAATCTTGCCCCACTAATGCTGGAGCAATGCTGTCATTTACTGCAGCAACAGCTTTTAATACGCCTTTACCTAAATAACGGGCTTTATCACCGTCACGTAATTCTAATGCTTCACGTGAACCAGTTGATGCACCTGAAGGAGCAGCTGCGCGGCCCCATGCGCCAGACTCTAAATATACGTCTGCTTCAACCGTTGGATTACCACGAGAATCCATGATTTCGCGAGCAATAATTTTACTAATATTTGACATTCTTGTGACCTTAATAGATTAAGAAGTTAAAGGATCCATGATCCAAACGATAATTAATTATTTTGTTTAAAATATTCACCCGCTGCTTTCACAAACCCTTCGAAAAGAGGGTGGCCGTCGCGGGGAGTAGAGTTGAACTCTGGGTGAAATTGACCTGCTACAAACCAAGGGTGATCAGGTATTTCGATGACTTCAACCAAACGTTTGTCGGTTGATAGTCCGGTTACTTTCAAACCTGCATCTTCAATTTGTTGACGTAGGTTGTTGTTGACTTCGTATCTGTGTCTATGGCGCTCATAAATTTCAATGTTGCCGTATAAATCATGCACTTTACTGCCTTCAGCCAAGTGGCATAACTGGCTGCCAACACGCATAGTGCCGCCTAAGTCCGAACTTTCACTACGAGCTTCGGTTGAGCCATCAGCATCTAACCACTCTGTAATTAAGCCTACGACAGGGAAAGGCGTTTCAGCGTCAAACTCTGTACTGTTTGCATTTTCCATTCCCGCAACATTACGTGCGTATTCAATCAGTGCCACTTGCATACCCAAACAAATTCCTAAATAAGGCACTTGGTTTTCACGGGCATATTTGGCCGCGGCAATTTTACCTTCAATACCACGTTCTCCAAATCCACCTGGGACTAATACTGCGTCTAGACCATCTAGTATTTGAGACCCTTTACTTTCTATGTCTTGGGAATCTATGTGTTTGATGTTTACCGCTAAACGATTTTTTAGACCTGCGTGTTTTAACGCTTCGTTAACTGATTTGTAGGCATCTGGTAGTTCTACATATTTACCCACCATGCCAATAGTAACTTCGCTGGTTGGATTAGATTCTGCGTATAAAACTTGTTCCCATTCGGTTAAATCTGCTTCTGGGCATTCGAGTCCAAAACGTTCAACCACTAATTCATCCATACCTTGTGCTTTAAGCATGGCTGGAATTTTGTAAATGCTGTCTACATCGCGCAATGAAATAACGGCTTTGTCGATAACATTGGTAAACAAAGCAATTTTAGAACGTTCATTAGAAGGCAGAGGTGCTTCTGAACGACAGACTAAAATATCGGGTTGAACACCGACAGAGCGTAATTCTTTTACTGAGTGTTGAGTTGGCTTGGTTTTCACTTCGCCAGAAGCTGCTAAATATGGCACTAAAGTTAAGTGCATAAACATGGCGCGATTGCGGCCAACTTCAACACCTAATTGGCGAACAGCTTCGATGAAAGGTTGAGATTCAATGTCACCTACTGTGCCACCAATCTCAACGATTGATACGTCTACGCCTTCAGAACCATCAATCACACGACGTTTTATTTCGTTAGTAATATGTGGAATGACCTGAATTGTGGCACCTAAATAATCTCCACGGCGTTCACGTTTTAGTACTTCTTCGTAAACACGTCCAGTAGTGAAGTTATTTCTTTTGGTCATACGGGTACGAATAAAACGTTCGTAGTGACCTAAATCTAGATCGGTTTCAGCGCCATCGTCTGTGACAAATACTTCACCATGCTGAATAGGGCTCATAGTGCCAGGATCAACATTAATATAAGGGTCTAACTTTAACATAGTGACTTTTAAGCCACGTGCTTCCAAAATTGCAGCAAGAGAGGCAGCGGCAATACCTTTTCCAAGTGATGAAACAACACCACCTGTGACGAAAATATAATTTGTCATAAGAACCCTAAAGGCGTTTGAATTGAACAGATTTGTACTGAAAGGTTTTAATTTTGTTATATTTTTTAACAAAAATAACCAATACCAGACGGCGCAGTATTATAGACAAAATCAGTGCTACAGACAATTCAAATGCTTAATTGAATAGAAATAATTCTGTTTGTATATATTCCTAAAATGAATCAATCATGCTTAGGTGTTTGGATCTGGTAAGCAAGTTTGCCTAATTGAGCTACCGCTTTTGCAAGTTTATCGTTCCATAACTGGTTAACACTTAATCTAAGACAGTGGTCGTAATGCCCTGACATACTAAAGGTGTAGCCCGGCATAAAACATAAGTTTTCATCAACGGCCAGTTGATACAAAGACATAGTATTGACGTGTTTGGCAAGCTCTACCCATAAGAAAAAGCCCCCCTCTGGTTGAGATATTTTGGTGCCTTCAGGGAAATGCTCTAACACGCAGTTTTGTAGTTGCACCATTTGTTGTTGCAGAGTAAAGGTTAATTTCCTCACTTGTGAGGTGTAACTTTCGGTTAATAAATAATCGGCCATAGCTAATTGGCAAGGCATATTGCAGCTAATGTTTAGTGCTAACTTCCTGCGTTTTAGAGCAGGCATCAACGAAGGAGATATTATCCATCCGATGCGCATGTTAGGTGCAATATCTTTGGAAAATGATGAACAATATATTACGTATTCATTGTGTTCTTGAGCGTAAGCGGGAGTCGCGTTTTGTTGATAGCCTAAACTGCCAAATGTATCGTCTTCGATAATGTAAGTTTGATGACGTTTAGCTAATGTGCCTAATTGCTGTTTTTGTTTTTTAGTTAAGCTAAATCCAAGAGGGTTGGTCGCTATGGCGCTAAAAATCAAGGTTTTAAAAGCCTTCTGGGCAAATAACTCTGCAAGGTGCTGCATATCTGGCCCATTTACGCCGCAAGGTATCTCCAGTACTTTTCTATGACTATTTTTTAGTGCCGTTAATAAACCACTATAACAAGGAGTGAAAATAGCAACGGTATCTCGCTCTTGGCTGACTTGTTGGATCACTAAGTTGACAGCCTCTAAACAACCGTTTGTAATTAATATTTGGTTTGCATTCACAGGGCATTGGCGCAATGCCATTACATCTACAATTGCCTGACGCAATTTAGGCTCACCCTGCGTTAAACCATAACTATTGGCCGTTAAATTTGCTCTTTTGGCTGTGCGTTTAATCGCCCGTTGCAATGCCAAAGACGGTCGTAATGACTCATCTAAATACCCATTACTTAATCCGACCCTGTCTAGGGATAGTGCATTTTGTAAAATATCAAAAATGGCGTCACTAGGATCATGATCAATCGATACAGATTGAACTTTAGGTTGGCTTAATTGAGGGATGCTTCTTTGGCCTTTTACATAAAAACCAGATTGGGGTTTAACCACTATTAGTCCCTGACTTTGTAACCATTCATAAGTTTTGTTAGCAGTGGCCAAACTGACTTTATGCTGGTCAGCAAACTTTCTTAAGGGTGGTAAAGGTGTACCCGCTGCAAATTGATTTTTTTCTATGCTAGTAGAGACTTGCTCTGCTAATTCTTGATATTTAAAGGCCATTATTTGTATACCTTAAGACGACTTTAAATATTGTACCCGTTTTTTTATAAAAAATTGACTCTGTTATGGTTTTTGTTTGGGATTTAGTATTAACCTCTCAATTAATCACAGGTTTACGAGCATGAATGATAAATATATATCGCGGGGATGGTGGCCTTTGGGCGGAGCTTCAGAACCTTTATCGGATAAATGTAAAGGCTTAATTTTAGGTGTGGTGGCGGTACTCTTATTTAGTTTAACTTTGCCCGTTAGTGCCTATGTGACAAAAGAACTAGACCCTTGGTTTGTTGGTCTAGGTAGAACCGCATTCGCTGGTTTTATTGCTGGTGGTATTTTATGGGTTAAGAAAATACCGCTGCCGACTAAGAAACAAATGACTTGGATGGCCGTGAGTGCGTTAGGTATTACCTTTGGTTTCCCGGTCAGTATTTCTATTGCTATGAGTTTAACTGAGGCATCACGAGGCATTATTGTAGTGGGGATCACACCCTTAGCAACGGCACTTATGGGGGCTATATTGGCTAATGAACGCATGCCTAAATTATTTTGGGTGTGTGCGGTATTAGGAGCTGTTGTTGTGTTTGTGTTTACTGCTACGGCACAATCTTCTGGATTACAATGGGCTGATTTATTGCTGCTTGTTGCGGTATTAACGGCCGGATTTGGTTATGCCACGGCAGGCCGAATATCCAAAGAGTTGCCCGGTTGGCAAGTGATATGTTGGACCTTAGTTATCGCCATGCCGTTTTTTTGGGTGCCTACAATAATATTATTTCCGTCAGCAGCGACTTCAATCAGTATGTATAGTTGGTTGGGTTTTGTTTATCTCACCATAGTGAGCCAGTTGTTTGGTTTCTTCTTGTGGAATACGGCCTTGGCTAAAGGAGGGATTGCCTATGTTAGCCAAACTCAATTGTTGCAGGTGTTCTTTTCATTAATCGCCGCGAGCTGGTTATTTGGTGAAACCTTAAGCAGCCAAATTTGGTTTTTCGCGGGTCTTGTTATTTTGATAGTGGCAATGGGTAATATCAGTAAAAGTAACAAATAAAGAAGTAGGTAAGTGTGTGCTTACCTACTATTACCTATCTTCTAATAACTGCTATTCATCTAGACTTAAAGCTTTAAGATTATACAAAGCATCCAATGCCTGTTTTGGGGTTAATTCATCAGGATTGATTTGTTTTAAACTCACCCGTAATTCATCAATTGAATCAAGCAAGTCCAGTTGCTTTTCAGAGCTTTGGGTAGACAATTTAGGTGCGTCTGGCTGGTTTTCTAATTCGTTTAGTTTATGTTTTGCCTGTCGGATAACCGAACGAGGCACCCCAGCTAGTTGGGCCACTTGTAAACCGTAACTTCGGTTGGCTGCGCCTTCTTGTACCGCATGCATAAAACGAATGTTTTCTTCGTGTTCTACTGCGTCTAAATGCACATTAGCTAGTTCAGGCAGCGTTTCTGCTAATTGAGTGAGTTCAAAATAATGAGTGGCAAATAGTGTATAAGATTGCAATTTGAGAGCTAGGTACTCAGCACAAGCCCAAGCTAAAGATAATCCATCGTAGGTACTCGTACCTCGGCCAATTTCATCCATCAGCACCAAACTATTGGCGGTGGCGTTATTCAGAATGTTGGCAGTCTCGGTCATCTCAACCATGAAAGTAGAGCGGCCACTGGCTAAGTCATCCGATGCACCAATACGGGTGAATATTCTGTCAATCGGGCCTATTTGTGCGTTTTCAGCTGGAATAAAACTACCAATATAGGCCATCAATACTAACAATGCCGTTTGGCGCATATAAGTTGATTTACCGCCCATATTAGGGCCGGTTATTACTAACATTCTTCTTTGTGGGTTGATAGCCACGGGGTTAGCAATAAATGGTGTTTTCATGACTTGTTCGACTACAGGGTGACGGCCTTGGTCAAAGTGAATACCTGGCCGCTCGTTTAATTCGGGGCAATGATAATTCAGGGTTTCTGCACGTTCAGCTAAATTGGTTAATACGTCTAACTCAGCAACCGTGTCAGCACTTAACATCAAGCGAGATAACTCGGGTAGCAATATATCGAATAACTCTTCGTATAAACGTTTTTCTAAGGCTAAAGACTTACTTTGACTCGTTAGCACTTTGTCTTCGTGCTCTTTTAATTCTTGGATAATATATCGTTCGTTATTTTTGAGGGTTTGCCTACGTACATATTCGGCCGGCACCTGGTCAGCATAGGCTCGGCTTACCTCAATAAAAAATCCATGTACTCGGTTGTAACCTACTTTGAGAGTAGAAATACCTGTACGTTCTTTTTCTCTTTGTTCTAATTCATCAATGTAATCAGTGGCACCTTTTGATAGAGCCCTTAATTCATCTAACTCTGCATTGTATCCGGCTTTGATAACACCACCATCTCTGATTAAAACCGGTGGTGCATCTTCAATCGCGCGCTGTAATAAGTCAGCAAACACAGGGAATTGGCTAATATCATTAGCTAACAACATTAGGCCAGAGTTTGCTGATTCTGCCGATTGGTCGGTGACAAACTCTTGTATTTCAGGCAATAAAATAAAGGCTTGTCTAAGGCGAGAGAAATCCCTAGGTCTGGCTGAGCGTAAAGCTAATCGAGCTAATACTCGTTGCATATCTCCCACTTGTTTTAGTGAGCTTTGTAATTGCGGATAATCACTGTTTAACAAGGACTTAATATTTGACTGTCTTTGTTTGAGTATTTGAATGTTAGTTAATGGTCTATGTAACCACCTTTGTAATAACCGACTACCCATAGGTGTGGAGGTTTTATCCAAAACACTGGCTAAAGTGTGCTCTTTACCCCCAGCTAAATTTTGCGTGAGTTCTAAGTTACGACGGGTAGCAGCGTCCATCAAAACGGTGTCGGATTCTGTTTCAAGCACTATATTGCGAATATGGGGTAGGGCACTTCTTTGTGTGTCTTTCACGTATTGCATGACACAACCCGCCGCACATATTCCGATCTTTTGATTGGCGACACCAAAGCCGTTCAACTCTTTGGTACCAAATTGTTGGTTCAGCTGTTGGTTAGCCGTGTCAAAATCAAATTCCCATTGTGGTCTGCGTCTCAATCCTTTTCTTTGTTCGATAAGATGAAAAAATTCGAAATCTTCAGGGTAGAGTAATTCGGCAGGATCGGTGCGTTGAATTTCAGCAGTGAAAGCCTCGATATCTTGCGGCTCAGACAAGGCAAAACGCCCTGTTGTCACATCTAAAGTGGCAAACCCAAAGTAATGTTTGTTTTGTTGTTTGTGGCTAAAAATGGCCGCCAAAATATTATCTTGTTTGTCTTCTAATAACGCTTCGTCAGATACAGTACCTGGCGTGACAATGCGTTGTACTTTACGCTCAACTGGCCCTTTGCTGGTGGCAGGATCACCCACTTGTTCAACTATGGCTACCGACTGGCCCATTTTGACTAATCGCGCCAAGTAGTTTTCTACTGCATGATAAGGCACACCTGCCATGGGAATAGCATTACCGCCTGACTTTCCACGAGCAGTCAGGGATATGTCTAATAATTCAGATGCTTTTTTAGCATCATCAAAAAATAATTCGTAAAAATCTCCCATACGATAAAACAATAGAATATCTGGATGTTCAGCTTTGATGGTTAAGTACTGTTGCATCATAGGTGTGTGTTGGGAAAGGTTTTTCATTGTTTAATCGAGGATTCTTATTGTGACTTATGCGACAGTTTAATTGTGTCATTTATCGAATGTTTATGGAAGTTGCTGCTTTGGAAATTCACAGAAGAAGATAGTTGTTTATCGTTGAGAGTAGATAATATACAGTTTAATAATTATACAATCAGTTGTGACTAAAAACGAAGGTCACTAAAACTAATTAAGTTTTCAGATAATGGAACAAGACATTAAAAGATTATTTTCGGTAAGTATTACGCGGCTTTCAACGCCTTTGTTGCGGTTACTATTACTCATTTCGGTCGTGATGCAGTTTGTTGTATGTTCATATGTCTTAGCTAAAACGACAAACCAATCAAGTAAACTGAATTTTACCTCCTATACACAAGCACTAAAAAATGAAGATATCACTTTTGAGCTGGTGCCTATTGCTGGTGGGAGTTTTATTATGGGGGCTGCAAAGGAATTGGCCTCTAATGCAGATGAAACACCTGAACATCAAGTCTCTGTTGATGATTTCTGGATGACAAAACACGAAGTTACTTGGCAACAATATGATGCCTTTGTATTCGGAAACTTTGAATTAACTCAGTTTCAAGAAGCGGACAAGTTAGCTAAATTGGGCATAGACTCTGTGACCGGCGCAACCACGCCATATGTTGAAATGAGTTTTGGCATGGGCAAAGACACTCACCCAGCTATTAACGTAACCCATTATGCCGCGATGCAATTCAGTCGTTGGGTCAGTGCAAAAACAGGTGTTTTTCACCGACTTCCCACTGAAGCGGAATGGGAATATGCCTGTAAAAAAGGTCAAACTGCTGAAGTGGATGATCTGTCTTTGATCGCTTGGTACAAAGACAACAGTCAGGGTAAATACGCTAAAACAGGTTTAAAAGCTGAAAACGCTTTAGGATTACATGACATGTTAGGCAATGTATCTGAATGGGTCATGGATCAATATAGTAAAGATTATTACGGCAAGTCAGCGCAAGATAATCCGGTAAACACGCCAACTACACTTTATCCCAGAGTGGTAAGAGGCGGCTCGTGGCAAGATCCTGTTTCTCGTTTAACCTGTACTTCAAGACAAGCTTCTCATCCCAAATGGAAAAAGCGCGATCCGCAAATCCCTAAAAGTAATTGGTGGCTGACCAATGCACCATTTGTTGGATTTCGTTTAGTAGTACCTAAAAAACAACCCAAAGCTGATGAGATGCAGCAGTTTTGGCTAAAGGCAATTAAAGATTTTGGACGTTAAAAATAATTAAGATCTTATAGGTGAAAATATTATGAAAAAAAATAACAACAAATTACCTAGACGAGAATTTATTAAGAATTCTTCAATATTTACCGGTGGATTATTAATGGCTTCTTCATTTTTGTCTCCCGCCCACGCAAATAAAGCAAAAAATAACGAGAAGTTAAAACTGGCTGTTATTGGTTGTGGAGGGCGAGGAACAGGAGCGGCAAGTCAGGCGTTAATTGCTGATAAAAACGTTGAACTGGTGGCTATGGCTGATGCCTTTGAAGATAGGCTGAATAAGTCCTATGAAAACCTCAATGAAATGTTCGGCGGCGTGCAGATAAACGTTAAACCTTCACACAAATTTGTGGGGTTTGGTGGATACAAAAAGGCTATTGATGAAGCTGATGTGGTTATTCTAGCTACCCCTCCCGGTTTTAGACCGCAACATTTTGAATATGCCGTGGCACAAGGTAAACATGTGTTCATGGAAAAACCTGTTGCCACTGATGTGGTTGGGATTAAAAAGGTGATGGCCGCGGCCCAAGTGGCTAAACAAAAAAATCTAAATGTGGTGGTGGGCTTACAAAGACATTATCAACGTAGTTACCAAGAAACCTATAAACGCATAAAACGTGGTGCCATTGGCGACATAGTTTCTGGGCAAGTGTATTGGAACAGCGGCGGTGTGTGGGTTAGACCCAGAAAAGACAATATGACTGAAATGGAATACCAGATGCGTAACTGGTATTACTTTAATTGGTTATGTGGTGATCACATACTCGAGCAACATATTCATAATATCGACGTGGCCAATTGGTTTATTGGTGAATATCCAACCAAAGCACAAGGTATGGGTGGTAGAGAAGTTAGAAATGGTAAAGATCATGGGCAAATATTCGATCATCATTTTGTTGAGTTTACGTACCCAAGTGGCGCTATTATTTCTAGCCAATGTAGGCATCAACCAAACTGCATGAATCGAGTTGACGAAGTATTGCAAGGTACCGAAGGGAGCTCTTACACCAAAGGCAACAAAGCTGAATTAAAGTCCTATAAAAAAGGCGTTATTTATGCTCACAATGGTGAAGATGACATTAATCCCTATCAACAAGAACATAACCGTTTATTTGCTACTATTCGTCAAGGAGATGAGGCCATTAACGATGCTGAAAATGGCGCGAACAGTACTATGACAGCCATCTTAGGCCGTATGGCAACCTACACGGGTAAAGTGGTAACTTGGGAGCAAGCAATGCAATCAAACCTAAGTTTAGTGCCTGACGAAGACACGTTAACATTTGATATTCAAGCTCCTGTTATGCCTGATGAACAAGGTAATTATCCTGTACCTGTTCCAGGTAAAAGCAAAATTTCATAACCCTGTAGGCAGGTGTGAATTAATTACCAAACAAGCTTTTTAAAAAGGGCGGGAGTATTCTTTATTGTATAAAGTGAAAAGCCTCGAAATGTTATTAAGGCGCTATCGAGGCGTTTTTAGCTAGGTAACAGAAGATACGTCCTAGGCTTATGGATAGGTCTGAGTAATTCCATGCCCGGCACCTGGGTAAGTATCTATGCCTAGTAGCTTATACAAAAAACATACGCCTGTACTGACGGTAAACCACAGCAGTGAGCCAACTGTTGCTAATACAATCGTGCCTTCTAGAGGTAACACTTCTTCAAATGCAATAGCCAGACAAATAACGGCAATAATTGAGCGGATAGCTGTATCCAAAACACCTACATTCTGTTTCATAATTTTGTCCTAGTTAATTAGAGTAAGTCACCCGAAGTCGGGATAAGTAATAATTTCAGGATTATTATAAAAAACAGGGCAGGCCTAAAAGTTGATCTAGATCAACATATTAACGATTAAAGAAATAATTGAAACGAACACTGCATTTTTAGGTTTTAGCTAAAGTTTGCAGCCCTTCTATGTCTAAAAGTGTCACTTCTTTTTGTGCTGTTGCTATTAAACCTCTACTTTGTAAACGAGCGAATATTCGACTGACGGTTTCTGTGGTTATTCCCAAAAAATTACCTAAATCTTTGCGACTCATAGGCAGTAAAAAACTGTTAGCAGACAAATCTCGACGCTTGTTACGACTGGAAATACTCAGCAACAATGAGGCAATCCGTGATTCGGCATTCTTTTGATTTAACAGACCAATCATTTGTTGTTCTTGCGTAATTTCGCGACTCATCAACTGCATAAAGTGACGTTGTAAGCTTGGTAGTTTGACACTTAATTCTTCAAGTTGGTCAAAGGGAATTTTACATACAGAAGAGGTGTCTAGGGCTTGAACCGAATTAGTATGCAGACCATTACCTAAACCATCCATCCCTAATACTTCGCCGGGTAAATAAAATCCGGTGATTTGCTCTTGGCCATTTTCAGATAGCAGGTGTGTTTTAAGTGCGCCAGAACGAACCGCATAAACAGAAGTAAAAGGGTCGTTGACATGGAATAGATACTCACCTTTGTGCAAAGGTTTACCACGCTGAATTATGCTGTCTAACTTGTCGAGATCTTTAATTTGTATACTGACAGGCATACAAATCGTATTAAGTTGACATTGATTACAATTAACCTGTTTATTATGTGTACAGGATTTATAGGTTTGCTTTGTGTCCATCTGCTTTTTACTGTTTATTCATTTGGTTATTGAGTTCATTTTGCAATGCCTATTCTATCTATTAAGCGCTTAAAAGGGCAAACACACCTTTAATACCCACATAAGAAGTGAATAAAGAAAATGCTAGAATTAATCCTAAAATACTATTGGCTACCCAAGTGTTTTTGTATTGGCCCATTAATTCTTTTTTATTACTCAGGTAAAAAATACAAGCTACAGTAATGGGTAAAATCACCGCGTTGAACGCTTGAGAGATAATCATCACGAATATGGGTCTGGCTTCAAATATAGGCACGACTAACCCTAATAAGGATATAAAAAATACTATTACCCTAAACTTAGGCAGCGTCATATCTCGTTTAGAATCTGAGTAGTCACATAATAACCAAGGCAACATTAATACATTGGGAAACTGAGAAGACACCCCTGCTGCAACAAGACCTAAAGCAAATATAGATACAGCCAGTGATCCTGCAAGTGGCTCTAGTAAAGTGATCATTTGTGATGCACTGGTGAGTGTTATGCCTTCAACAAATAAGGTGCCGGCAGCGGCAGCCATGATAGAAGCACTAATAACAAACATCAGCGACACAGAAACAATCGCATCGAGCTTTTGTTGTTTGTAATCTTTAATTGTCCACCCGGCTTCTTTCACCAATGTAGTCCGAATAATAAATAACCCTGAAAATACTGTCGTGCCCACCATAGAGGCGATAACTAACAGTGGACCTTTATCTGAACCTAATGGCACCTCTGGGATACTAGGTATTAAGCCATGTAAAATGTCGGCCGCTGGTGGCATCATAATAAAAAAGTTAATTAAAAAGCAGGCTGACATTAGGGCAACGATGACCGCTAAACTGCGCTCAAAAAATTGTGTATTGCCGTTCCAAAAGATGAAATAAACTAAAGCAATAAAGAAGGCTGAAAAGGCTATGGGGGAAATCCCCCCAGCAACAATTGTTTTTGACCATTCATAACAGATGTCTGCAACAATTCCCATTACCCCCATAACACTGCCACATACTCCAACGCTTAACGCAATAATAAAGAATATTCCGACCGCAGGGTGAATGTGTTTTCGAAAAGCTTGCAGGGCGGTTTCGCCTGTAATTAATGTATAGCGGCCATATAGGTTAATCATAAAAAAGGTACATAAACACGACGCTACAATTGTCCATATTAAGGTCATGCCATAATCCGCTCCGGCTTTTGCCATTGCAGTAACACTGCCAGTGCCAATATTGAAACCCAATAAAAATATACCGGGCAAAAACAAGGCAATCCCTTTGCCAATGGTGCTCATGATTGAGGTGTTGTTGGTGGCATTGTTAGCTGATGACATATTTTATTCTCACTATGGCCAATTGATTCCAAGGGGCGTGTGCTTTTTAATTAATCCAGTATGAGCTTGTTAGATCCCACCTGGATAACATTCTAAAATGCTCATATCATTTTCTGATAAATATTCGATACTCTTTATGTTTGCAGGGCAAAAAAAACGGTCCCATGTATTGAGTGTTAGTACTTCTTCGCCTATACGTATCGAGCCAGAACCCGCCACTACTACTCCAATAAAAAATGCTTCTACTGAGTGGTTAAACTTACCCTTGATTGACGTTCTTTTAATACTAAAACAGCTGGTTTGCTCAGGGCCAATAAGTTTTTCAACACGGTTGCCATGTTCGTCATTTAGCAAGCCTATGGGAGTGCATCGAAATTCTTCATCAACTTCATTGGGTGGTACAGGCTCAAAATTAAATACATCTAGTGCGGTTTCGATATCTCGGTTCATGAACCTTGCCGCTTCTGGAATAACGTAACCACAACGTTCAAATTCAAACCTGACGGCTAAGTCAGAAGGCTCCATTATCTCCAACATTAATATGCCTTCACCTAATGCATGAGGCCTGCCACCGGGTATCAAAAATACGTCGCCAGGTTTGACTGGAATTTTGTCAAAACATTGTTCAATAGCTGCAATATTTTGAGTCTCGATCCAAGTTTTTAGGTCTTCACGGCTGGGGGGACGTTGAAAACCTGCATAAATATAAGGTGCCGTCACGTCATCACGTATCGCTAATATCACGTAAGCTTCGGTTTTCCCTCTTGGCATACCTAGGCGTTTTTGAGCAAACTCTCGTGTAGGGTGCGCTTGAAAGTGCAGGCGCGTTGCGCTGTCTAAATATTTGACTAAAGGGATATCTTCTAAGGTAAATTTAGGGCTTAAAAATTGCGTTTGATTTTGAGTCAGTAAATCTCTAAAAACAATTGGTGCACCCTGTTCATCTTCGGCAAGGGCTAATCCTTCGGATATATGTTCGCGTCCTACGTTTCTGGCTTCAACAGTAGAGCCAATCCAGTCTTCAGGAAAATGCGTGTCTTCAGGAGGTGTCTTACCCTCAATGCTGTCGAGTATTTTTCCGCCTTGATAAGTACGCCATACGCGATTAGATGAAAGCTTGATGAGTTGACCCATAGGTTTTCCTTATTTATTAATACGCCAAGGCGCTTAGTTGAATAAGCGCCTTAATAGGGAAATAGCTTGAACAGAGTAACGACTAATTTATGGGTAAGCAATAAATAAGCGCATTATGAATAATGCTTAGAGTTTTAGTGGCGGCTAGTATCAAAAAAGAGACGGGGGGACAGGTAGAAAAAATACTTTTTTAATACCTGTCTCGTGAATTATATTCTTCCTGCGGACAATTCTTTTACAGCGTAATCAACGGCTCTAGCGGTTAATGCCATAAATGTGAGGCTTGGGTTTTGTGGGGCTGTGGAGCAAAAACTTGAACCGTCTGTTACAAATAAGTTGGGTATGTCGTGACTTTGGTTCATGGCATTTAATACGGATGTTTTTGGATCGTGCCCCATACGCGCTGTGCCCACCTCATGAATAGCCAGCCCTGGCACTTTATTTCGGGTTTTAGCGTAGATATTCGTCACGCCAGCAGCCTTTAACATTAAGACCATTTGTTCTTTGGCATCTTCCATCATAAGTTTTTCATTTTCAGAAAACTCGCAATGGATGTCTAATTGAGGCATGCCCCACTTGTCTTTTAGCGTGGGGTGTAAACTTACGTGGTTTTCAAAACGGGCTAACATTTCGCCCATGGCATACATGCCAAATTTCCATTTACCGGCTTGGCGCATTTTCTGTTTAAATTCAACGCCAATTCCATCTTGTCTGTGCATGTTCTTCCAGTTCTCTCGATAGGCGCTGCCACCTAACATATAGCCACGTAAAAATTTTCGTTTGGGATCGGGCTTATAGTAAAAATTAGGTATTAGGATGCCGCAAGGTCGGCGGCCACTGTCAATTTCATCTTCAAATCCAGCAATATCACCGCCGGCTGAAGCATTATAGTTATGATCCATTAAGTAATGGCCTAGTACACCGCTGCTGTTGGCAAGGCCCTTGGGGAATTTTTTGGTTTTAGTGTTGAGTAAAACTTGAGTGCTGCCTAGGGTTGATGCACATAAAAATACCACTTTGGCGTAGTATTCTCTTTGGCTCAAATCGTTATTGTCTATGACACGTACACCTATTACTCGATTCTTCTGTTCGTCATAAATCAGGCTATGTACAACACTGTCGGTAGCAATATTTAATAATCCTGTTTTAGCCGCAGCTGGCAAGGTGGAGCTTTGAGTGGAAAAATAAGCACCAAATGAACAGCCCGCTTGACACTCATTGCGCGCCTGACATTGCACTCGTCCTTGCTCTATATGTAATTGAGTGGGTTTGGTTAAATGAGCAGTACGTCCCATGATCATTTTTCTGCCAATAAACACTGATTCTATTTTGGCTTTAACTGTTTTTTCCACAGAGTTCATTTCAAAAGGGGGCAGAAATTCACTATCAGGTAATTCAGGTAAGTTTTCTTTTTTGCCACTGATACCCGCATGTTTTTCTACGTGTGAATACCAGTTAGAAATGTCTTTAGAACGAATTGGCCAGTCATTGCCATAACCGTCTAGTTTATTGGCTTCAAAGTCATAGTCACTTAATCGATAAGATTGTCTGTGCCAGAGCAATGATTTTCCACCTAATTGATTGGCTCTTATCCAAGAAAAAGGTTTGTCTTTTGGGGTTGAATAAGGCAAATCTCGGTCATTGCCAAAAAAGTGTTTGGTGGCATCGGTAAAGGCGTAACATTGCTGTTGTATTTTGTGTTGTTGTGCCACCAATAAGTTATCTACTTTGGTGCGGTATGCTTGTTGCCAAGGTGCTTTGTTTTCACCTATATAATCTTTACGGTGTTCTACCGCTCTGCCTCGTTCAACCATTAAGGTGTTTAAGCCCTTTTCACACAACTCTTTGGCAGCCCAACCGCCGGATATACCTGAACCCACAACAATGGCGTCATATACTTTAGTGCTGTTAGAAATGTATAAATCGTTTGTTTTATTCATGTTTTTCTCAGAATTAGTGACTAATAACCCAAGCCTTGTGAACCCCAATTAGCGTCGGTTTTTTTATACGGGATTGAACCTTTATAACCACCGGGAAAAGCGAGATACCGTAGTTCTTTAGATGCCCCCTCTTCAGACGTGTAATAACCAAAACAAATTAATGATTTTAGTTGTTTAAAGGGACCTCGATAGTTTTTAGAAAGGGATTTGTTACTTTGTTCCAGTTGATTTAGTAAAGATATTTTTAAGGCCGAACTTAAGTTTATGAAAGTCGTCTTGTATAGCTGTTTGGATTCCTTATCTATATCTTTTAATAAAGTGATGATTATTTGTTGTTGGTGAGCGCTATGACAATGAAATAACTGATTATCAATAAACCCATGTGTGTCGACTTCTGCAGCGCCTAAAGTATCTGTTTTAGGGATAACCTGCTCACATATGGCCTTTAATAGAATAAGTTGTGATTGGGTTAATAATTTTCCAGCTCTTTGTGTACTATCTAATTGCGGGGTATAGGCTAGAGCGACAGAAATACCGTTTCCGGCAATTAAAGAAGTAGCAGAAGTGACACCAACAAATGTACTCAGTTTAT
The DNA here is from genome assembly GCF_051252315.1 of Paraglaciecola sp. Classification (GTDB taxonomy): domain Bacteria; phylum Pseudomonadota; class Gammaproteobacteria; order Enterobacterales; family Alteromonadaceae; genus Paraglaciecola. The sequence continues at coordinate 21,153 of NZ_JBPOFP010000053.1, forward strand.
TCAAAAAGTTACGTCGTGATGAATTTTCGCAATCTTGTGTTGATTTAGCTTTGTCGTTCGACATAGTTACACACCTGTGCTTTTAAAAGGATAGGCATATTTAATCACAGAGTAGGTACTACAAGGTGTAAAGGATGTTGGCAAACTGTCACACAACCAAAGTTTGCGACAATTTAATACAAATTTGTTTGGACCTTAAAATTAAAGCTATTCAAATTCATGTTAATTAAATGTTAATGTTGCTTGGCTGAGTGCGGTATCTGCAAATTCAGTTGTTTTTTTATCTCTAACTGTCTCACTTTTTAGATGTGCGACAGATTAATACATATTGTTAATGCTTAGGGATAAGATACAGGTAAGTGACCTTTATCATGAGCTAATAATAAACGTACATTAACAGAGAGCGTTGAATGAATAATCACATTATTAAAAGTAAATCCTATTTTAAGCTTATATTTTGCTTAGTCCCTCTTATGGCTGTTCTATTTAGCTCATTGTCCATTGCGAGTTCGCAAAAAGGCAAACAACCTAATATTATTTTTGTGTTAACCGACGATCAAAGATATGACGAGTTGGGTTTCATGAACCCAGTAATTGACACACCCAACATGGATAAAATGGCTACAGAAGGTGCACATTTTGAAAACGCTTTCGTGACCACTGCTTTATGTTCACCTAGTCGCGCGTCTATTTTGACTGGTCAATACATGCATAACCATGGTGTGGTTGATAACAATAAGCCACCTAAACCAGGCACTAAGTTTTTTGGAAGTTATTTACAAGAGGCCGGATATAACACGGCATTTGTAGGTAAGTGGCATATGGGGGAGTCTCAAGGAAAAGGCGCTAAAGATGCCCCACAACCTGGTTTTGACCATTGGGTAAGCTTTCCTGGTCAAGGACGTTATTACCCGTCTACATTAGGCAATGGTAAACCTTATACACTGAATGTAGATGGTAAACGAGCCCCTCAAAAAGGCTACATTACCGATGAGTTAACCGACTATTCAATTAACTGGTTAAATAAACAAAACGAAGAAAAACCCTTTTTCTTATATCTTTCTCATAAAGCCGTGCATGCTGACTTTTCGCCAGCTAAACGTCATGAAAAACAATATGAAGGCAGAGTTGTACCTGTTCCAAGCTCACAAGCCAATACTGAAGAAAACTATGAAGGTAAACCCCTATGGGTGAAAAACCAACGTAACAGTTGGCATGGCGTGGATTTCCCGTATCACAGTGCACTAGATGTACAAAGTTATAAAATGCAGTACCACAGAGCTTTATCGGCAGTGGATGACTCTTTGGGACGTTTGTTTGCATGGCTCGAGAAAACAGGGCAAGACGACAATACTATCGTTATTCTTATGGGCGATAACGGCTTTATGTTTGGTGAACATGGTTTGATCGATAAACGTAATGCTTATGAAGAGTCTATGCGTGTACCTATGTTAATGCGTGGGCCGGGCATAGTTAAGAAACAACATGTGGTCGATGAGATTGCAGCGAATATTGATATTGCCCCCACAGTGTTAGACATAGCAGGTGTGAAAAACATGCCTAAACAATTTGAAGGGCAAAGTTTATTTGCACTGGCGCAAGATAAACCCGTAAAAGATTGGCGAACCGAATTGTTGTACGAGTATTATTGGGAGTTCAATTACCCACAGACTCCTACTACATTTGCGCTACGCACAGATGATTATAAATTTATTACCTACCATGGCGTGTGGGATACCGAAGAGTTATACGACATTAAGAATGATCCAAAAGAAATGCACAACCTGATCAATGATGAGTCGTATTTGGCTGTGGTTGCTGACCTTAGACAAAGGCTATTTGTTAAGTTAGAAAATGATATGGGCCAAACAACAGTACCTTATACAGAACGTTTTTCTACTGGTTCAGTTTTACGTCATGGCGGACGTTCGAAAGAAGCCAAATTCCCTGCTCAATGGTTGAAATTACCTGATGAAAATGGTGAATTCCATAACGTAAGAACATTTATGCGCAAGGATTCAGCGCGCGCTAAAGCCTCAAATGTAAAACAAAAACCTTTGAGTAAATGACGTTAAGTCATCACTTTTAAAAGTTCTGCAAAATTAAGGCAGGCTAATGTTATTGGCCTGCCTTTTAGCTTACCTTAGTTCACAGTAGCTAATAAGCCTAGTACACTGAAAAGCAAAAAATAATGTTAGGGTATGAAATAAAAATTACCATCCTCACACTGCTTTTCAAACACTCGTTACCCTATTGAACCTTGCACGTTAAAGGTTAGACATTTTTATGTGGTGTTAGATGCTTCCCAAAAAACTTGCTAGTCAAATGATACTGTTGGTACTTATTACCCTAGTCATTACGGTTATGTTGATATTTTCGGTTTTTGTTATAGAAACCAATGATAATGACGTGATTGCGAAAAAACTTAATGGGCCACATTATCTAAAAAAAATGGCTTCAGCCGTATCTGTGATGGAAAACGGTGGGGGTGATAATAATCTGTATGCGCTAAATACCTATAGAGCACAATTTTCCATTAATGATCATCCTATTTTTGCTGAGTCACAGATGTCTGCATTTGATCATAAACGAAGTCAAGAGTTTCGCCATGAACTACATGAACTAGGAGGCGATTTTAAACACGCGATTTTACGTCAACTAAAGCCAATGGAAAACCAGTTTTTAATGATCTTAGGTTATTTTAAAGATCAAATCATCGGCAATACTCTTGAAGATCATATGGAAAATACGCAAAACATTATTTTGCAATTACAGGTACAGTTAACCGATGGCCGTTGGGTGCATTTGACCATTTACGACAAAACTGCTTTTCCTGTGTGGATCCGTTCCACTTTTGCCCCTACTGGTTTGTTTAGTTTTATTATTATTATATTTGCTGTGCTAATTGTGCGTCATATCACTCGCCCCTTAGCTGAATTAGCCCATAAAGCTGATGAGTTGGGTAAAGGTCATTCCATTAAAACTATAGAGCCTACCGGTCCTGAAGATATACAAAATGCCATCATCGCCTTTAATGCTATGCATAAACGTATCTTAAATGTGAACGATCATAGAGCCAAAGCGCTAGCGGCTATCTCTCACGATATTCGTACTCCTTTAACCTCTATGCGTTTAAACGCAGAATATATCGGTGAAAAAGACGTGCAGCAGAAAATTTTGGATAAAATTTCTGAGATGGAACAAATTTGTGAAGCGACGGTCACTTTTGCACTACGTGACTCTTGGGCCGAAAAAGATAAAAACTTTGATCTGATTTCTTTAATTGAATCTTTGTGTTGTGACTTAAATGAGCAGGATCTTGACGTGACCTTTGAAGCCAAAGGCAAGTTAGCCTTTTTAGGACGACCAACAGCCTTAAAGCGGGCGATAAATAATCTAATACGTAACGGTGTGGAATATGGAAACCGCGTAGATGTGTATGTCAAACACACCAAAGAGGTGGTCGAAATTCATATTCAAGATGAAGGCAGTGGTATCAAGGCCGAAGACAGAGAGCGGTTATTTGAACCTTTTGAACGTACTGAAGAGTCTCGTAATCGAAATTCAGGTGGCATAGGTTTAGGCATGGCTATTGCCCGTTCGGTTATCCGCTCTCATGGTGGAGAAATCGAGCTTAACAATCGACCAGAGGGGGGGTTGGATGCCGTGGTAATTTTGCCTGTTTAGCATTTATTTTGAACAAAGAAAGTTGAGTTAGTGATTACTCCAGCAGTTGGTGTTTAACTTCTAATTGGAAATTCAGAACCATCTGCTGACCTTTAAGCTAACTCACTTCTGCTCATAAATTAATTGGAGAGCATGGTTGTATCAACTTAATATTGGGAAACAATAATCGCTCCAAAGTATAGCGAAGATGCCCAATTAAATAAGGAAAAAACCGGGTTGCTAATTCGTAGCGCATAACAACTTGTATCAAAGTGTCTTAATTAGCCCCCATGAGATACTTTTTAAACTTTTTATATACTTTTCAAATTATTACCAAACATTAATACGTTAGCATTCTTGGCTTAAATTCATAAGCTAATGATCTATTAGTTATAAAACTGTGCGGTTTTCTATCCCCACGAACTATTAGCTGTTATGTGAATAAAAAGGCACCCAGTAACTGTGAAAGTTGCTTGATTAGCGAGAAAAAATAATGAAAAAAATATTGATGATTTTGGGGTTAGTTTCGCTGCAAATATCCATAGCGAGCGCCGATACTGCCTATACTGGAATGCGTGAAAACATTACTGGAATAGAATTGACTCTTGATATGGGAGCGGGTCTAAACTTGTATAATACTCTCGACGCCCACTGTAACTATAGAGAAGGATTAGCAACCGAGACTTGTTGGCAAGGAGAGGGCGTTTATACCACGCCTGAAATGGTTAATGACTTCGCTGACCGGGGTTTCAAAACACTAAGGGTACCTGTGACTTGGAAACAGCATATGGGGCCTGCACCTGACTTTAGCATTGATGTAGAGTGGATGGACAGGGTTGAAGAAATAGCAAACTATGCTTTTGCTAACGATATGTACGTAATTATCAACATCCACCATGACGATCTGCATGAAGATAGCGGCTGGCTTAGTCCTACCTATGAACACAAAGATCAATCCATAGCACAAATTGAAAAAGTATGGACCCAAATTGCTACTCGCTTTAAAGACTATGGTGACTACCTTATCTTTGAAACGATGAATGAACCTCGTGAAGTTGGTTCTGCTAAAGAGTGGAGTGGCGGTAGCGAAGAAAATCGCGATATGGTGAATCAATTAAACCTAGCAGCGGTTAACGCGATTCGAGAAACAGGTGGTAATAACGCTTCTCGTTTTATTATGACACCGCAAAATGGGGCCAATGCACAAGCTGCGTTAGAATCTATAATCATACCTAACGATGACGAACGAATCATAATATCTATTCACAATTACAGCCCTTATTTTTTTACCATAGGAGAAGGCGTAACGACCTTCGGCACCCCCACAGAAATAACGAACCTTAGAGATCAAATTAAATCTTATTACGATACGTTTGTAAGTAAAGGGCAAGCTGTTGTTATAGGTGAATGGGGGGCCAAGGATCAAGATAATTTAGAATCTAGGGTTACTTATTATGAAGTGGTTGCTGCTGCAAGTGAGTTGTACAATATTGCGCCAATAACTTGGTTCTTTGATTATGACCGTAAAACTAGAACATGGAAAAATTCCACAATAGAGGATGCCATTGTAACCCCTCCAACTGATGTATTAGAATTCCCCGCAGTAACAATACCGTCAAAAATAGATGCAGAAAGTTTTATCGCTCAATCAGGAGTTCGGATTGAAAATAATGAGGATAAAGGCTCTATAGTCGCTTTTATAGAGCATGACGATTTCATTGAATTTAAAATTGACGTTAGCGAAAGTGGCGAATACCAATTCGAGTTTGAAGTTTCAAGTGGTACCGAAGGTGGAACCATAGAGGTAGTAATCGATGGGGCAGTTGTCAATGATATTAATGTAGCTTCAACAGGTGGCTGGAACGATTGGACATCGGTTGATGGGAGTATTAATTTAGAGACAGGAACTCAAAGTATGCGCCTAGTATTTAAAGGGGCATCAGGTTACCTATTTTATCTTAATTGGCTCGATATTACCCAAACTGTTACAGAGCCGGAGACAGCGGCTCCAACTCCACAACCTACACCTCAGCCTACACCCCAACCGACACCAACAAATAACGGTTCTTCAGGTGGTGGAGCTTTAAATGGGGGTTATCTAGGTATAATGTTTGCGACTGTGTTCCTGGCGAGATTACGTCGTAAATATAGATTAGGGGACTATTGACTATTTCAGCTTAATTATGTCCTTGCAGCGAATGTCCATCGGGATTTTGATGGACATTCATTGCCAGTTAGTTTTGTTTTGTCGTAATTTCCAAACGTTTAACGCGAAAAGCAATTTCTTTAAATAACTTAGGTGTAGTGTCTATATTGAAACCTTCTGGATTGTAGTTGCGGAACACCTTGAGGTTTTTTGTTTCGGCTACCAGTCCTATTCTTTTCAGAGTTTTGTTTGCAATATCGCTTTGAGTGATATCAAATTTTGTATACCCCTCCGTGCGCCAAATAGTGAGTTCAGACACAGGCACCTCTACCCGTAACCATTTGTCCGCCATGTCAGTGGTTAACCGTAGGTTAAATGCACCGTGATAATTTCCTGTTGTGTCAGATAATTGCACTTTTAGATGGAATAATCCGTCATCCCATTCAGCAAGTTGGTCATTGGTCAGACTTTGATAAGCCTCTGATATGTCTACTGTAGTGGGTAGAGTAGACAATGTAGAGTCGTAATAAATATCCATTATGACAGTATCAAGTTTATCGAAGTTTATATCTTGCTCGTTATTGGCAAAGTAACCGTTGGCGTGCTGTTGATCCCAATCGCCATATTTTTTGACCAGAATACTGTTGTAAGTAGACACATTGTTGCAATCAGTGTCTTGAATATTTGCTTGACGTTGAATGTCATAACTATTCGCTGGTTTGCTTAAGCCAATCCAAGGTTGACTGCCGTCTACATGACTCCAGGCGTCTCCGTCAATTGGTGTATTGCCATCAAGTAACACAATATTGCTTGAATTTGAACTGGGTATATCACCACAGTTAGTAATGGCGTATATGTTAAATGTGTCACTGGTTAACAGCGGTTCGAATATTTCATATCCTTTAACTATGGTAGGTGAGTTTTCCGCGGGTGTTGTTACTTGAGGAGAGTTAGTTGCTTGGTTAGAAGTATTGGATGTTGGCGCGGGAGTTTGGCTCGCCCCTCCGCCGCCACATGCTGTGAGCGTAATTAAGGTGGCACTTGTCAGTATTGATTTTAAAAAACAGATCATGTTGTTTCCTTTTTTGTTGTTTTTAGTGGTCCATTTTTAGGGTGATAAAGTAGAGTATCAGTGAACCTATTTTTGGATAAATTAACGTCCAGCGCTTAACCCTTTAGTTTGTTGGGCTACGTTTTGTAATAAAGACATAAATTGTTGTTTTAACTCGTCGTCTGAAACGCGGTCAACTAATGGGTGAGAACCTTTGGGTTTTAGCCCATGGCCGTTAAATAGTAAGGTCCAACTTTCTTCTAAAAAGCTGTCATATTCTCTGACCGATACATGGCCTAGTCTTGCAAAAAGAGCGATTTTTTCGGATAGGTTTGCAGATACTGGCATATTGCGACAGGCATCCCAAAAGGGTTGGCCTTCTCTGGAATTTAGTTTGTAATGCGCAGTCTGCACGTCTTTGACTGGGTTTAAAAACTGGTGAAGTTTACGATTGTAAGTGGCTGCTTCAAGTTCGAAGTCACAATGCACAGGAAACAACTCTCTTAATTGAACCAAACTGGTCACTAGTGGATTAAGTTTTAATGCATCTAGTGCTTCAAATGTGGCAGCAGCTTCACCTATTGCCACACAATTGCCAACCCAAGGTTGTTTTGTTATGCCTGTTTCAATCGGTGAATCTTTCAAATTGTCCATTTTGATATTCGAAATCTCTGATACTTCTTTCAACACCTGTTCTTTGTCGCTATGAGCCGATGAATAATAAATATACAATCCTGTGCGGTTTTGTAACGGATAAAGGCCAAACCATCCTGCTGAGAATGCCGATATTAAACTATAAGCAGGTTTTGGCGAAAACCCCGAGACCGAGGTGGTAATCATTCGGTCACATAAAAAGGTATCTGACCAGGATTCAAAGTTGTCGGATTTCAGATGTTTAAGCAGTGAATTCTGTTTGCCAGAAGCGTCGATAAACAAATCAGCACTTAGGATTTGGCCATTAGTTAGTTCGATTTCACTGATGCGCTTTTTATCTAACTTAACCTGCTTAATGTCACTTTGGATGGGGTTGATACCCGCCGCTAGAGCGGCTTCTTTAATGGTTTGTAGATAGGGTAAAGCTGACAAATGGTAACCAAATGGCGGCGCATCTTTAGGTATGTTCGATATTTCAAGGTTGGTGTGTTTTGCTGCCGAAGCGCCAAAACTAAAATCTTCTAATGGTACGTTTAAGCCTTGTTGTACCGCTTTTATCCAATACTGGTAAAAATCCACACTATTAAAGTTAGCGCCTAGTTTTCCATATGACTGAAAATAATCAGGTTTATGATTGTTCCATGCTGAAAATCGTTGAGCGAAAAAGTGATGTGCTTGAGATAGTTCCAGTAACCTTTTCTCATTTGCCCCCAGCGCTTGATGAATTGTTTTATAACTGGGTAACACGGAATAAAAATCGTGTTCAGTTAACTGGCTGGGCAGCTCGATCAGCTCGATGGTTATTTTCTCGTCTGTCATACGCAGGCTGGTTTTTAAAAACAGTGCGGTTATCCAAGCATCTAAATCTTTTCCAACTACAAGGACTTTTTTTATCGGGCAAGCTTTCATGGTTATCACTTTTTATTCGCTGGGCAGTGTTGAAGGATAAACTGCTCGTGATCGGGAAGTGTTTTGATATGTTGCTGAATATTAGCAGCAAACGTTTTTAAGTTTTCAGCGAGTTTAGCCTTAGGAATTGCTTGTGCGAAAGGCTCGATATGCTGCTGTTTTGCTCCTTGGCCATGCAATATGGATATCCAACTTGGTAGGTTAAATAATCCATATTTGTAGGTATCTACATAACCTCTTTGTTCAAACAGCGCCAATTTTTCTAGTAAACTGTCTGGTACCGACATATCGCGGCAGTAACGCCATAATTCACCATCGTCTCTTTGATTTAAATGGTAATGCAAAATAAGAAAATCACGAATACGATCATATTCGTTGTCCATTTCTCGATTGTACTCTTTGGCTATGAGTGCATCGTTGTTGAGGGGAAATAAACGTAAAAATGAAGTAATAGCCATTTGAATTAAATAAATGCTGGTGGACTCCAGTGGTTCGAGAAAACCACTGGCTAAGCCAACGGCTAAACAGTTCTTATTCCAACTTTGTTGGTATCGACCTGCTTGGAATTTTAACACTTTAGGCGCAGCCAACGCTTCACCACGAATGTTGTTTTGTATAGAGGTTATGGCCTCGTCATCACTGATAAATTCGCTACAGTACACATAGCCATTGCCGGTTCTATGTTGTAAGGGTATTTGCCATTGCCATCCTGCCTGTTTTGCTGTGGACAAGGTATAATTGGGCACATTGGGTAGTTTTTCGCTGGGCAGTGCAACAGCACGGTCGCACAATAACCATTTTGACCAATCTTCAAACTTAGCCTCTAAGCTTTGCTTGAGTAGTAATGAACGAAAGCCCGAGCAGTCAATAAAAAAGTTGCCGTGGATCTCTTGTCCGTCTTTTAATCTGAGTGAACTAATATCGCCGGATTGAGGATCACGGATGACATGTTCGATCATACCTTCAATGCGGTTTACTCCGCGCTTTTCGCAGGTTTCTCGCAAAAATTGGGCATATAAACTTGCATCAAAATGGTATGCATAAGCGTAATTCCCTGCAAAACTACTGTTGTTTTGACTAGGAATAGTAAATTTTTTGTGAGTACATAATTGCGCTGCGTAGGAAAGAGATTGAAGATCTGGTATATCCGATTCAGATTGTAAACGTGCCCAGTATTGGTGAATGTCTTCACCATTTGAACCATCACCGTATTGACCGAATGGATGATAATAACTATTACCTAGTTTTCCCCAGTCATCAAACCTAATGCCCAATTTGAAAGTGGCATTGGTTTTGGTCATCATTTCTTTTTCGTCGATGCCTACGTACTCATTAAAATCTTTGAGTTGCGGCAGGGTAGCTTCACCGACACCCACACTGCCTATTTGTTCGGATTCAATAAGAGTGATTTTGAGTTGACTAGAACGATATAAAGCGGAGGCCGCAATAGCAAACATCCAACCTGCGGTGCCGCCTCCCACTATTACTATTTCATAAGGTTGTTTCATATCATATCCCCTCACACATTGTTAAAACCAATAATGTGCGAGGGGGACTACTCCCAAATTTTTAGAACTTTGTGGTCAAAGTAAAGGTATAACGTGTGTCACTTTGGTTGGTCGAGTAAGGTAAGCGAAGTCCTCCATCCGAACTGTTTTCAACTTGTTGTGTTAACACTGCTTCTTCTCCAGTCAAGTTCTGAATGGAAAAGTTAACCTCAAAGGTTTCGTTAATTTTATACCTTGCTGATGCATCAATTTGACCATAATCATCTTGCCACACAGGGTAAGCAATACAACAGTCAGAATTTGTGACTAAGAATTCTTCACGCCAGTTATAGGCAATCTTGCCTTGGAATGAACCTTTTTGGTACATCAGAATCATGTTGTAGGCTGTATCTGACAAGCCTTCAAGTTGTGCAACTTCTAACACATCAGGCGATTGACCCGTGTTTAAGTTACCCGAACCGTCTGCAGCACCACTACTTACGTTGGTATTTGCCACCCCATTGTTATTGATGTAAGTATAGTTGGCTTGAATACCTAAACCATTAAATGGTGCCGGTAAAAAGTCAAACCACTTGGTACCTTGAATTTCAAAACCACTGAATTTAGCACCTTCACCATTCACAGCACCGCTAACAGAGACCGTTTTTGTCACGCCATTGTTGGTTAGCTCTCGCTCATAAATACCCGACTGGATATAATCATCAAAACGTTTATGAAACAAAGCTAATGATACCGACGTCGCTTTAGAATAATACTCAAAACTTAAATCAACTTGTTTGGCGGTAATAGGTTTAAGCGTAGGATTCGATGCTTTGGCAAAGTACGTTACGTTGGCACCTACAATGTCGCCATTTGCATCACGCTCCCATGCAGGGTCTTGTGGGTTGTCCGTTGAAGGTATGCGTTGTTGTACGTTAATGTAATTACGCAAAATACCAATATCTGGACGGGATATTGCCTTAGATAATGCGATACGGGTTAAGAAATTATCGGTCAAATCCATTTTTAAGTTC
>NZ_JBPOFP010000054.1:0-32085 GCF_051252315.1 Paraglaciecola sp.
ATCTAGAGTTGTCTTAAAATATCTATACAGTCAAAACACTTAGGTTTATTTTATAAGTGTCATATTATCTTGTGGTGAAATTCAAGAGACTCATACAATTGAGATCAGCAAAATAATATTGGGTCACTTCATAAGTTTTTAAATTTGGAAGTTGAACCTTTTGTTTCATAATATTTGATGAATAACGTATGAGAACAAAAAATAGTAAAATTTAAATACTCCGAACAGTGTATTTTAAATTTTACATAAAGTTAAATATATTTTACTTGGAGTTGAATTTTTATGACTTTTTGAATCTTGAAGTAGACATTTAATGAATATTCTAAATTAAGAAATTTAATGTTTTTTGTTATCCAAAACTTTTTATATTGAAACAAGAGGCATTTAGAAATCTAGCTACTTATCATTTATCTAAGATCCAATATCTGAAATAACATAATTTAACGGTTAAAGATGTAATGCGACTACAACCATTAATCTTCAATAAAGGTATAAACCATTGCTTGATGGTAAACATTGCCTGTCTGCATTATTAATAATTATCACCTTGGTGATCTGGATTGCTAACGTTTATAGAAACTCGCGGTTTAAAGTAAGTAATATGAAAATGTCGAAGCCTAAAAATGAATAAACTTTCAAACTTAAACTTTGCATAACTTTTACTACGTTTAGCCGCTAAACATTTAATTACTAACTAATGATAACAATACATAAGTTAGCACCTACTAATTAAATATGAAAGGAATAAGAGTGTCAAATATAAAAAGTTATGAAATAGTTCGATGGTGTTTTTTTGTATGTGTGTACTTGCTTTCGGATTGTAGCTTTAAATATAAGGTGTTAAGTTTCAATTTAGTCTATGGGAGTCCTAGGTCTAGTCTTATTTAAATCTTTAATTATTTGAAAAGGTAATAGATGATTTAAATTACAACAGACTTGTTTCGGCCTGCACTTTTAGCTGTGTACACTGCTTCGTCTGCTTTTTTAAATGTCTCTTCAAAATTAGCTGGGTTTCCCATTTTGGCGACCCCTAAACTCGCCGTAACATATCCCTTTTTATCTTTGATGAGTGTTGCAGATTCAATTGCTATTCTTATTTTTTCTGCAAATGTCATTAAATGACTATCATCTAAGCAATGGAATAAAATGACAAATTCTTCTCCTCCCCATCGGGCGAATATATCATAAGAGCGCATACAACTATGTACGATTGACGCTAAGTCCTTCAGCACTTCATCACCTGTTAAGTGACCGAATTCGTCATTAATTTTCTTGAATAAATCTATATCTAATACAATTACAGCATACTGTGGTAACAGCCCCTGTTTATTGAGCTTTTCAATAATCTGAGTTAGGCCTTCTCTATTTAATATATTAGTTAACTTATCTGTTTCAGCTTTTTCTTTATAGATTTCACTTTGTTCTGCCATTCTCGATAATTTTTTTCCGTAATTACGTGACTTATTACGAAGTTGGATAAACTTGAGAAGAAATTCGCCTAATAATAAAGCTGTCCAAAATAATATTATTGAAAGATATAGGGCTTCTTTCTCAATATAATTCCCTACTGCTTTTAACGACTTTAATTGAAACGTATGACGCCCTAGAGGAGCAGGGTGAGGTATGTCTATACCCATTGCCACAACGGCGCTGACGTCTGGTTTTACATCAGACGGTGGAATATTGTAATCGTCAATCCACCAATCCGAGACTCTTAACTCATTAAAATAAATTGCAGTTTTCTGTTTAAAGATTGGAGAATACATAGTTACAGTATTAAATTTTCCACTTTGTAACATGTCTGGTTCAGTTGAGTGACGATAGTAATTGCGAAGAAATATTCTTAAATAAGTAGCGTCGCCTTGGTAATCCAAATCCATTTCTAAGTGTGAGTAGTTTGAAAAGTCGATTTTAAGAAATGGTCGCTTTGACCAAGTAATACTGATGTTGCAATAAGGGTATTCATATTGGTTCTTAAACGTACAAGCCCAATGATTAGTTTCTTTATTTACCCACTCGAATTCTGAGTTACCACCTACCACTTTATCTGTGGTTTCTTGTGACAACAATTCAGCATGAGGAACTAATTCTAGAGTACGTTTAGGTAGATAATCATAAAAGCCCACAAAGCCAACGGTAATGACAAAAGCCAATACTTTTAATTTGCCTAAATTGTCTAATGTCTTTTTAATCATAATTACACTTTGGGGCTAGTTATAGCTGGTTAACTAATCAAGTGGTTTAATTTTTATCACTCTAAATTGTGTAGGGTGTGTCTCTGCTTGTAGGGAAAAATGTCCTTTCGTAATTTTTAACGGATTACCTTCCGCTAACCATTTAGCACCATATTCATCTTTTGGATCAATTTGTAGTTCAGAGTATTCAAATACTAGCTCATCGTTAATAAAATGTTTAACTCTGCCATCAGCATAGACTTCCGCTTCAAACCAAACCCACTGGTCACCATGAAATGTTTTTGACGTTGATTTTATACAATGTTCAGTTTTTAATTCGCCATTTTGGATGATATTAGTACTGGGAGAGCAGAAATTACCAGTTGTGCGTGGATCTTTGCCATTTCCACCTAATAATTGTGATTCAGCAGAAATGGGAAAGGCTTGGTCGATTTCCATATACTCTGCTGGGGGAGAATGTAACATTACGCCATTATTGCGGTAAGCCCAAGAGAGTTTCGGATCATTGGTGACTTGCTCCCCAACAAAACGATATTCAATTCGTACTCTATAATTTGAATAAGACTCGTTGGTAAAAAGGTGCCCCATTCGATTGTCTTTAAATTCATCCCATTGATCATAAGATACGGTAAGTAACCCATCTTCTACTCTAAACGTATTATTAAAATTTTCCCCGGCTGGAAATCCTTTAAACTTAGGTGTCCACCCATCTAAATTTTTACCGTTAAATAGACTGACCCAACCATCGTTCTTGGATTCTTGTTTTACTGAGTTACATGCGGTCATGGTAAATACAACCAAAGAAGGAAATAGTAATTTTGAAATCGTTTTGTTCATTTTAATGATTTAACCCTAGTTGAAGAACGAATTGAAAAGACACCTTATATTACGCCGTCTTTAAATAATTTAGCCGCATGGTTAGCTGCACGTGCAGATAATGCCATGTAAGTGATAGAAGGGTTTTGACATCCACCTGAAGGCATACAAGCACCGTCGGTAATAAATAGATTGGGAACGTCGTGAGCTTGACACCATTCGTTTAATACTGATGTTTTAGGATCGCGCCCCATTCGTGCGGTACCCATTTCGTGAATACGGTTCCCTGGAGCCGTTAAGTTGACCTTGGCATCTGGGCCTTTGCTGATGTTGATAGCTCCGGCCGATTTTAACATTTCGTAGGCATCTTTCTGCGCTTCGCGCATCATGATTTTTTCATTTTCACCCATGGCACAGTCTATATGCGCTATAGGTAACCCCCACTTATCCTTTTTAGTTTTATGTAAAGTAACACGGTTATCTGGGTTAGGTAATACTTCGCCGAACGCATAAATGCCTACTCGCCATGAACCAGGTTTGCGATTAGCTGACTTAAAGTCTTTTCCGATGCCTGGACGATTTCCTGTCCAAGCGTCGCGTCGGCCACTCCCTTGAAAGCCAAATCCTCTTAAATAAGGTTTGTCTTGTTCTGTGATGTTGGCGTAACGGGGAATATAGATCCCGCCTGGTCTGCGTCCATAATAGTAATCGTCTTCAAATCCTTCAAACTCACCACTAGCGCCTGCACCACTTACGTGATCCATTAGATTACGTCCAACCTGATCTGAACTATTCGCTAATCCATTTGGAAAGGCATCTGATTTTGATTGGAGCAAAATCATAGAAGTAGCGATAGTAGAGGCATTTAAAAACACTACTCGAGCAGTATAGGTTGTCACTTTATTAGTTTGAGCATCAATAACCTTAACGCCAGATACACGCTTTTTGTCAGCATCGTAGTCTAATGAATGGACAATCGCATTATTGACTATAGTGCAGTTTCCCGTGCGCATTGCTGCTGGTAGTGTTGCGTGATTAGATGAAAAATAAGCACCGAAACTACAACCTCTATTACAATGATTCCGAACTTGGCAAGGTCCACGACCCAAAGCCATTTGTTCTTCGGTAGGTTTAGTAAGGTGGGCTACCCTGGCTTGGATCACATTTCGAGTTGGATAACTTTTTTCTAAGTTAGTTTTAAACTTTTCTTCTGCGCAAGTTAAATCAAAAGCAGGCTGATAAACGCCGTCTGGTAATTGTTTTAGTCCATCATTATTGCCAGCAACACCTGCAAATTTCTCTACATAGTCGTACCAAGGTGCAAGATCTTCATATCTAATAGGCCAATCAGTACCATGCCCATCTTTTTTATTTGCTTCGAAATCTTGTGGTCCGAGTCGGTAAGATTGACGACTCCATAATAAAGAGCGTCCTCCTGTATGATAGCCTCGTAACCATTCGTAAGGTTTATCTTCTGGCGTGTGGTAAGGATGTTCGCTGTCTTTTACCCAAAAGTGTTTAGTACTATTGCGCATGGCATAACGAACGCCTTTATATTGAACTGGATAGTGTTCTTTTACTTCATCTTCTGGAATTTGATCTAGGTTGGCTTTATCCCATGGTGATACAAAATCTGCGTAATCTTTGCTTGGTTCAATTTTAGCACCTCGCTCCAGTACCAAAACGTTTAATCCCTTTTCTGCTAATTCTTTCGCACTCCAGCCACCACTCATACCTGAGCCAACTACGATTGCATCATATTCTGTCATTCTGAAAACCTTTGAATTATATTGATTATTCTTTAATTTTTACGCAGCCCACGTACGGCCAATTTTTTCGAAAGGAACACACGCTTCCCAACGGCCAGGGACTAATTCGTATCTTAATTCTTTCGTCGCACCTTCTTCTGACAAATAGTAAAATTGAGCGATGAGTGATTTAACTGAACGATAACCCCAAGATTCATTCTTCTTGTTAGAAAAAGCTTGTTGATCGTAATTTGATAACACTTCTATTTGTTTATCTTCTGAAGCAACTAAAAAATCAGAACCCAAGACATTATTGAGCTCTTTACTTAATTTCGATACCACATTGCTGTGTTTTTCTTTTGATTCAGATGATGCCCATTCAGCATGTAAAGTATCCATCATAGTTGGAACACCAACGGCTACGGCACCTAAAGTATCGGTATCTGGAATAATTAAGTTGGCCAAAATAGTTATTAACTTAAATTGTTCTTGGCTGTAAAACTTTAAATTAGAAGCTCCGGAAGAAGTGGTGGTTGAAGGGTTAGTGACGGATTTTTCAAAGTTATCCACGCAGCCTAACGTGCTCATTACCCCAACAGATGCCATGATCCCGACTAACAGCTCTCGTCTAGTTAAGCTCGTTTCATTTTTTTCTGGGAGTGACTGACTATTTTTTTTATGTGTGGCGTTGTTTTGCATGAGATGCCTTCAGGATGTAATTTATATTGTTATGAATACATATTTTTAATTGTATACAAAACGTTAACATTAATTATCTATAGCTAAAAAGCAAGAGAACAATTGTTTTTTATCATTTTGTAATATGAAAATTTGCCTGTCAGTAATAAGCGTGTCGTGTCTTATAAAGAGAAAGACACCTAAATTTAGGTGCCTTTTAACAGAGCCAAATCTAAATCATTGATTGTATTTATTAATTAAGGATTCAAATTGAGGGCCACTTTTAACAGACTCGAGTTGTTGATTAAATTGCTCTAGTTGAGAGTCAGAAAAATTACCTTTAGCAAACATGACGTATACTTCGCCTGTTTCAATCGTTAATTTATGAGGCGTTATTCGATTAGACAATGCTTTTCGACGTAATAACGAAGCACCAACAAAACTGTCCTCAATAAACACATCAATGTCATTGTCTAATAACCTTGCCACATTTAACTCGCCCATTATCGCATTAACAAATGATTTAGATGTAACAAGACCCTCTAATAACATGGCAATTTGCGGCCCGTAATAATAATCCTCAACAATACCAATACGACTATTACTTGATATAAAACTATCGATCGACTCAAATGCCTTACGCTTATTATCGCTATTCCTAATGTACAAAGAAAACTGTTCTGTACGATAAGCTGAGCTGAAAGACGCGTATTGTTCTCTGGCTTTAGTTTTAGATGCACCCAATAACATATCGATTTTACCAGCCTTAAGGTAATTTAATAATTCTACCCATGTTCCTTGCTGATACGTAATGTTACAACCAATTTTATTGGTCACTAGAGTGATGAGCTCTATATCTAAACCTGTCACCTTTCCCCCAACATCTGCATATTGGTAGGGCTCCCAAGCATCAAAACCTAAAGTAAGGTTGCAGTTGGAGCTGTTAATGTTTGCAGATAAAGTTGGATTGGTTTGTGAATTTAGTGTGGAGCTTGATTGTTCTTTAGTTTTTGTCGCAGGGTCACACGCGACTAAACCGAAAGTAAATAAAACGAGTAACAGTAAACGGCGTATTTTCATAATGTAAAGCCTCTTTAAAGTTCATACTAAGTGTAAGCTACAATTTAAATTTTGCTAAACTAGTTGACCTTAGACTTTACTCTAAGGTTTAGAATTAGATTTATGGAATAGCGTGTAGTGACCTTAAAACAAGATTGAGAAAAAATGAAAATCAGTGAACTTGAAAAGCGTTCTGGGATCAATGCCCACACGTTGAGATATTATGAAAAATCAGGATTGTTAAAAGCTTCAATGCGAAGTGACAAAAACTATAGAATATATTCTGAAGAAGATTTAGTGGCTGCTTTGTTTATTCAGCACTGCAAAAAATGCGGTTTTTCATTGTCAGAGACTGCCGCTTTATTGGCAATTAAACATGACAAAAGTCAACATGTGTGTGCTGAGGCAAAGCAAATAACAGTACATAAACTTGAAGACATTACGAGTCAGATAAGTCGACTACAAGAAATGAAACGGACATTAACTCAATTGCAGGAGTATTGCTGTGGTGGCCAAGAAAGTGCTGAATTTTGTTCAATTATTTCAATGTTAGAAGCAGGTAATTAGTATGGAGTTAGGATCCAGTTTTATTAATCTATTTATGGAGTCGGCCCCTTATTTATTGCTAGGTATGTGGGTGGCGGGATTGATAAATCAATTTGTTCCCAAAACATGGGTCAATAAAACGCTAGGTAGCGGCAGTTCAGTGATAACCGCAGCTTTAATTGGTGCCCCTCTACCTTTGTGTTCTTGTTCTGTCATACCCGTTGCGATGGGCATTAGGAGAAGTGGAGCAAGCAAAGCCAGTACTGCAAGTTTTTTGGTAGCCACTCCAGAAACGGGCGTTGACTCTCTTGGGATTACTTACGCTCTGATGGGGCCCATCATGACAATTGCTAGGCCTATAGCGGCTATTTTCTCAGCAATTTTTACCGGCATGTTAATCGCTATTTTTGGAACTGATGAAAACAAACAGGTTCCTGTTCAATCTGACTCGCCCAAAAAATCTTGTTGTGGACATAAGCAGCCTAAACCTAATTCTTTTGCGCAAAAATTAAGAGCTTCTTTTGAGTTTGGTTTTGGCCAATTGTTACGTGATTTTATGGTGTGGTTTTTAATTGGTATTGGTTTTGCGGCATTAATAACAACCTATGTGCCGGAAAACTTTATTACTGACTATGCCCAAGGAATTGGTGCAATGTTACTCGTGGTGCTTGTTTC
Organism: Paraglaciecola sp.; assembly: GCF_051252315.1. GTDB lineage: Bacteria > Pseudomonadota > Gammaproteobacteria > Enterobacterales > Alteromonadaceae > Paraglaciecola. Next base: position 7,718 of record NZ_JBPOFP010000054.1, read on the forward strand.
AATTCCCATGTACATATGTGCGACGGCCTCAACTCCTGTCGCTGTTGGACTTTTAATGTCTGGCATTACACCGGGTGCTGCTTTAGTGTTTATGTTAACCGGCCCTGCAACCAATATTGCCACGCTGATGGTAATAAAAAATGAATTGGGCAAACGAGAATTATTGATTTATCTTATTGGCATCATTATGAGTGCCTTAAGCATAGGGTTGCTTCTAGATTATTTATTTGATCTATTTGACTGGCAACTTAATTTAACTCATGGACAACATTCTGAAATGTTGGGTATTTTGTATCAAGCCTGTGCTTGGGTATTAGCTGGATTGATTGTATTTCAGATAATAAAACAGTTAGGCCTAAAAAAGTAAGTTGATGGTAATTACTTAAAAAACTATATAACCTTCATTTAAATAGTTTTTGAAATCGAATAACACTTAATGAACTTAACTGTCCGTAAGCATTGTTTTATATTCAAGTGTTTGCTTTTAAGTATTGCTCTTGGGCTTATTACAATAGTGAATGCTCAGCAGGTAAATAAATCATCTCCAATCCGAATGTCTGCTTTGAGTTTTCCTGGTGTGGTGCAAATTAATCACACAGGACTCTTCGATTTACTAGTTGAGCATGTGAATAGTCGAGCTGGGATTGATATGGATTACCAAGTATTAGTTCCCGCACGGGGTGCTAGGAAATTTTATGACCATGAAGCTGATTGTATTATTCCAGGAACCTTGTTGGATGCCTATTATGAAGGCTATGACGTGATCTCTACAAATAGCTTTGAAACAGTGGAATTTGTGGCATTTACAAAATCACCTACTCCTAGGGTTGTTAATAAAGACCAGTTGGAAGGAAAAGTCATTGGAATTATCCGTGATGAAGGTAAATGGAATTTAAAAAAGCGATTACGTATCTCCAATGCAAAGTACATTGAATTAGTCGATATAAGATCATTGCTTGGCATGTTAACCAAAGGGCGAATTGATGCAATAGTGCATGATGTCACTATTGTTTCTTCGGCAATTGAACACTTTAATGTTGAAAATATAGTATACGATATTAATTCTCCTATTCTTGTGGATGACTTAGGTATTGTGTGTCATAGAAGTAGTGATACCTCTGAATATATTCGAAAATTTAATATAGAGCTTAAGGAGATACTAGAAGGGGATGGACTCGTTCCTTTTTACCGTAAAGTGAAAATCGAACATTGATTAATTTTATCTACATTAGCAAGCGTTATTTAGGTAAATAAAGAAGCAAGTGAAAGTCACACCGCAATAATAATCGCCCAGTATAATTTTGTTTCTAATTACCCCCAAGTGTGGGTTAATTAAATAGCATCCTAAATAGTTTTTAGATAAAAAAAGCCAGTGATTTTATAACTGGCTTTTTGGTATGGACTTACAGAGGTTATTTGTTAATAAATAGGTAAGGACCCGTCCATTTATAGGATTTATTATCTATTTTTAATTGGTGTTGCTGCGACGTCGAAGCATTTTTATTGGCTACTATAAACTGATTTGAATTGCCTTTAATGTCTTTAATAACAACCGCCGTATAGTCTTCACTGTCGTGGACAACTGTTAGCTGAGCAATGTTACTATTTGAATTTAAAGATAATTCTGACACGGGGCTATAACTACCGTGAGGTTCAACAACAGATACAAAACTTGTGTTGTCACTGTCTGGTCGTCGGATCATTAATGCGGCATCTCTGCGCAAATTAAACTCAGGATCATTGGCCCCTAATCGTGTGAGTAATAATTCGTCAGTAGGATTTGTTACTGTTGTTAATGTGTAATATTTACCCTCGTTTAACCAAGAAAACTGAGTGCTGTTAGTTGAAGGTTTGCCTTTACCTTCTAGGTATAAATGTTGGTAACCATTTTTATCGCCTAACGGGTGTAAGCTTTTTGGCGACTCATATTCAAAGTTTTGGCTAAGAACTTGCCCCATAAAATAGAAAGGTAAGTCGTATTCATGTTTAGCGTCAGCGTTTACTTTTAAAATATCTAACAAGTATGGCTTGTCAAAACCGTCACTTTTAATAAGCACCATGGTGCGGTGCATGTCAGTGCCAGGGTAGGCATTAGTTTCGGTAGCGCTCACAATTTGGACATTGTCATCAGTTACTTGATAAAAATGTAGTTCAGAATGATGTTTGCTGGCGAGCTTATACTTTCCACCAAAATGCATTTGGCCATCTTGTGACAAGGTGTTGTGCGCAATGGTGGTTTTAGCCCAGGTTTTATTTTCCTTTAAATAGTTACCACCACCTTTTTGGCCAATATTCACAAAACGGGCTAGGCCGTAATCTTGAATGACTTCATCGCCTTTTTCATATAAAGAATAAGACAATTTGTCATAATGTCCGTGGCTGAGTCCTTGAGCTGCATATTTAAATACTAAGGTTAAATCTTCATTTCCTTGACGAAGTACTGCGACTCCACCTTGTTTACCATTTTGTCCATCGCTCAAGTTAATAGAATTTTTCACAAATGGTTGGGTTTTACCATCTCGGATACCTATGGCTACAGATAAGCCTGATTCGTTTAGTAATACCTTGTTTTGTTTTTCAGCAATACTGAGTAATTGTGGGTTTTGTTCACCATAGTGATACGCCACATCTACCGCAGTCACTAAAGATGCAGTGAAATAAGACATGCCTTTTTGCCCGTCATTTAATGGAAAAAACTCTCCATCGGCATCTGTTAGGTTAAGTAAGGCGTTAACTCCTTTTAGCAACACATTATCTTTATGTTCGAATACTTTCATTTCAGGTTTTACGTTGTGCATACCTAAAGCAAAAATTAAAAATGGATACATAGCATAACGCTGGTAATAAGGGCCTTCAGTGTAATATCCATCAGGTGAAAAAGGGTCTTCTAGGTTAGCCAAAAAGCCTTTTTTCTGTCCTGCTACTTTAATCGTTCCGCCATCGTTGTCGATACCACCTATCGGTAAGCCGTCGTCTTCGATGCCATATAAAGCTCGGTCTAATAATTCTTTATCATCCATAACCAAAGCAATCATGCCTACAGCTGCATTGCCCCAAGTACTATGGTTATGAATACGATTATAAAATTTGGGATTTTGAATAGAGATAAAATCTGCAAAGGGACGGAATAAATTATTTTCTAATTTTTCACGTTCTTGTTCAGTCAAGGTGTCGTAAATAGCATCATATGCTTGGCTCATGTATACCAACCAGTTGCTATCGTTCAGGCACTGCCAAAAAAGCTTTCCTCGTGCATAAGAACGCTCTTGTGGGTGAATAGGTAAGTTTTTATACATGGCTTCGTATTGGAAGAGCATGTCTTTAATATAGGTGGCATATTTTTCATCTTGTAAAATTTGATATAAAGCGCCAGCTTTTTGCGCGATCACAAAATTTAGTTTGTGTCTTTGATGAGTATAACCACCGGAAAAATCTTTAGGGATTGGTGTATCTATGCCCAAGTTAATTTCTTTATCAACTTGTTGTTTTACTTGTTGAACAGAGGCATCAAACAAAGGTACTTTTCCTAAGTTTTTCCTCATTTTTTCTACACCTGCTTTAGTCATAATCAAGTTTGGGTGCGATTGAGACTGAGCGTAAAAAGAGATATTCAGTATTGAAGCCGTTAATAATATGGCGGCAATTTTAATTTTTTTCATCGGCAGTAGCTCCTGCTCATTAAATTAGTAACCTATTAGCTTAAGCACTTCATACCAAGAAATACTCGTTTGGTTACAACTTAATATTTTTGATGTTTAAACAAGAACCCCAGCTTATAGCTGGGGTTCAATTATTGACGCAATAATAAGTCTATCGATTGATAAAAATTATCAATTCTTAGAACTTATAGCTAGCACCTAATGTTACACGGCGGTCAGGAAGACCAACGAAACATAATAATGCATTTTCTGCTACACAGTACTGGTCGATACGTTCTTCCGTTAAGTTAACAGCTTCAATGCCAATGTTTAATTGCTCGTTTACATCATATGTAACACTTGCATTTAACTGGCCTCTGTCTGCTGTCACAACTGGGAAGCTCAATGTACTACTACCACTGGTGTTAGCACCGCCACCAAAATCTTGAGTACGGAACGCTTCACGCCATGTGTAACGCATACGAGCAGAAAGACCAAATTTCTCATAATACACAGTAAAGTTATACGCGTTTTCAGAGAAGTCTAATAAGCCTCGGTCAATACACACATCTGGACCTAGTACATTCTCACCACGCCCTGAAGTACAATCTTCAACCGAACCACCTTTGTACTCTTGGATAGTGTAGTTAGCCAACATACCAAAACCTGAAGCCCAACCTAAATCATCTTCAAAGCTAGATAGGTCATACTGGAACGCCATTTCGATACCAGTTTGAGTTGTGGTATCCGGATCATTACCAGGAGTAGATTTATCTACACAAAGACCAAGTCTTTCTGGGTTACCTAGTACGTTAGGTACTACAATCGGGTTGTAGAAACCGCCGCCAGGACATGAAGCATCAGTTTCACGGTTGAATCCACCTTCGCCATTCGGGCTAAGTGCTGCACCTTCAAAATCGACACCGAAGATATTAGTACGGTCTTTCTTAAAGTAACCAATACTCGCTACTGCAGCTTCTGCGAAGTACCATTCAACACTAATATCGAATGAATCTACTTCTTCTGGCTCTAGACCAGGGTTACCTAGAGAAACAGCTGAGTTTTCGCTGGTATCTAGTGAATAACCACTAGCTAATTGGTTGAAACCTGGACGTCTTACGTCAGTACCGTAACCCATACGAACAACAACGTCGTCATGTGGAGTGATTACTAAGTTCAAACGAGGTAGTAAGAAGTCATAACTACCACTAGTTGTCTCTAAAGTCTCGTTAGGGCCATAACCAGTTGAATCAACTTCAGTTTCGATATAACGAACACCGATATTACCGCGTATCATATCGTTAAGCTCAAAGTTAGCTTGAGCATAAAGCGCTGTGGTTTCTTCAGAAATGTCTCTAAATGCAGAGTTACTTGCACGAACGTTTAGAATATCTGGATTAGCATCGTGAGCTACTACTGCAGCTTGTAGCTTGTCTATTACACCTTGGCGGTCAGAAAATGACTGCTCTGGGTCTAGTAATAGGAAGTTGGCAATAAATAAGTCTCTGCCATCTGCATCACCATAATTGCTAGGTCCTGGAACCAATAAATCAGCAAACATCGAACCATTCGGGCTATCAGGCATACGACTGAATCCACCGATGTTGTCACCGATATCTTGGAATGTATGTTGTGACTTGTTGTAGCGGAAACCAAAGTCTACTGTGTCAATAAACTCTAAAGCGTCTACAAAATATTCGAAGTCTACACGGAACGCGTCTTCAGAGTTTTCGTTGGTATTGTTCTCAACGATAACTTGATCTAAAGCCATGTTAGCAGGATTAGTTAAATCAGCTACAGATGGTGCATAAGGTGAATTAAAGTTAATGCCGAACGCTAATGTGCCGCCTGTTAAATCATAAGTAAATGGCGTAGCGTTATCATTATAGATATAACTATTACCAGCATTACCACCATCAAGTGATGCCGCCGCGTCAGCAACAGTTACAATACCGTCCATAAGAGGCACTCGACCAATACGACTATTACTATCGTTTCTTACTTCTACTACTAGTGGTGCATTAGGGTTAATAAAGTTAACCGTAGTACTCAAGTTTGGCGTTGAAGAATCAGAGCTTGAAGAAGAAATTTCTGCACTGACTTTAAGGTTTTCACCTTGCCATTCACCGCCTAGGATAAATACTTCACTTTTAGTTACACGGGCATTAGTATCGCTAGAAAAACGTAAGTTACCGTCACTTGGGTTTACACTACCGTCAAATACTGGTTCTAGATTACCTCTAACTGCAGCTTGCTTACTGCCAATGTTTGTTCCATTTACTGTGCCGTAGTTAACCGTTTCAAAATCAGAAGGAATGGCAACTGTTCTTAGGTTACTGATACCAGAAGCTTGAAGTCTGTATGAATCTCTAGAACGTTCCTGATCATTAATAATGGCATCAAAGTGGAACTTTAAGTCATCGTTAGGTGCCCATTCAAAAGTGGTTGCGATGTTTAATGTTTCATAATCATCATTTTCTTGTTCTTGAACTAAGAACTGAATGCCTTGATATTCTGGAACGCCGTCAACATTAACTAAGTTATCACGGTCAGTACGAGGGCGGAATGAAACCGCTTCTTGCTCAGTGTAACTACCACTAATAACAAAACCGAATTTACCTGCGTCTGATTCCCAGTTGTCGCCGAACGCACCTGAGAAACGAGGAGTTGCGCTTTCAGAACTTAGGCTGCTGTCTTCAAGTTGAACACGAACTTGGCCTAATGTTTCAGATAATTCAAGAGGGCGGATAGTACGTAGGTTAACTGTACCACCTACAGAGCCTTCAATAGTTTTAGCATCAGGTGCTTTAGTCACTTCTACAGAAGAGATAATGGAAGCATTCACATCTTCGAAACTGATACCGCTACGACCTGAACCAGCACCTACTGTAGATACACCGTTAATTTCAACACGGTTAGCGCTAGTACCACGAATCTGTACACCTGTACCGATACCAGCAGTACGTGTAATTTGGATACCTGTAATATTTTCTAATACCTCAGCTAAGTTTTGGTCAGGTAGCTTACCAACATCATCTGCTTGAATAATTTCAACCAAATTAGTGGCTTCTCGTTTTTCCATTAGTGCACTAGTTAGTGATGCTCTAATTCCTGAAATTTCGATAACTTCTGTATCGTCAGCTTCAGGGGCTTCTTGAGCTGATGTGATTGGCGACGCCAACATAGCTAACATTGCAGTGCTGCATAAAGCCGCTTTGCTTTTACTGCTTTTCATCACGCGTGTAATTTTATTAAATTGAGTGTTCATGTGGTTTTTGATTCCTCATTTCTTTTGGTTTGTTTTTTTTGGTAATACCAATTTTATTGTTGTAGTAGGGTTTGGTATTGTTATAGATATAACCAATTCTTTGTTGGTTTGTCAAATAAATGTTACAGAAAGTTTTACTATGTAAACATATTGAAACTTATTTGTTTGAAGTGTTCGCCCTGTTTAATGGGGTTTTCTCGTGATATCTGCAATTGTGGCTATGTCTTTATTAGCAATTGGTAATACCAATGGTTATGTGTTCGTGTGTCAAATTTTAAAGAAGTAAATTTGATTTGTTGTCCAGCACCCATACTCAATTGGTACGTTTCATTATGAAATGATGGGTGTTAAAAGTGCTTGTTTAATAATGAGGCCTTATAAACAAAAAAATCCGATAGGGGTAAGCCCATCGGATTTTATTTGATTGTTTTTTGTTTTAGAACTTAGCGCGAACACCAACTGTCATACGACGGTCAGCTTCGTGATAACGCCAAACACTACCAAGCTCTGTAGAGAACTTAATCGGTTCTCCAGTCAGGTTGTTAATGTTAGTGACTAAAGTGATATCTTCAGTTACATCCCAGCTAGCAGAAAAATCAAACTGACCACGGTCATCTTGATAATTATTTCCAGCCGTCGCATCAAATACAGGAGACGTCTCGTCATTCGTACCGCTATTTAACGCTAACGCGCCAATAGTCGCTACACGAGTTTCTTCCTGAGTAGATAAAAAGCGAGAACGATAGTTATAAGCTAAACGTACCTGAAACTCTTCATTTTCCCAGTACACTTGACCGTTAAAGGTGTCTCTAGATATGTTTAACAGCACGTTACCATCTGGTTGTTCACTATCAGAGTATGTGTAGTTAGCACTCAAACCAAAGCCTGGTAAAAAATCAAAACCTTGCTGAATTGAAGCTTCAAAACCTTGAACCGTTCCGTTTTCACCATTTGAAGACCTAGCAGTATTGACACCTGTCAGTCCTGCATCTCTTCTGATCCTAGTGGCTTCAAAACCTGCGGTGTCTATATCTGCTTCTCCAGCAAAATCTGCTTGAGTAGCGAAAACAAGATTAGAGTTGTCTACGCCTACTGCATCAAGATGACAGATAGTTTCCCACTCTGTTACCTGTTGAACGCCAGCTTGTGAATTTGCTAAACAAACGTTTGTACTCTTAATGAAAGACTTCACATCTTTGTGGAAAATGGCAAATGAAGCCACATTTCCTTCACCGTAATAGTGCTCTAGTGATACATCAAACTGAGTTGCTCGATAGGGTTCAAGAGACGCAGAACCTGAGGTACCCGTTGTTAATGCATTACTAATTGCAATCGCTGGGCTTAATTGTGCGTAATCGGCTCTACGCATAACTTTTGCACCAGCAAAACGTAGCTGTGTTTCGTCTGAAATAGAGTAACTCACATTAATACTTGGTAAAAAGTCATTGTAAGACACATCTTCTGAAGTCAGTTCACCAGCGTTATAATATTTTGCAGTAAGGTCTGTTTTAATATAACGGCCACCAACAATAGCGGTAAGCTCATCAAAATCTAATCCTGCTGAGATATACACAGCTTGAGTGTCTTCAATGATATTGTTGTAAGCACCTTCTTGTAGAACTTGGTTGTCAGCTAAACTGCCAGTGGTTGCAAAATTTGTCCCTGCGAGCATCTGTTGAATTCTTGCAAAAGACCCCTGTGCATCAGCTAATAAATCACCGCGGTAGGTGCGGTAAGTGTCTAGATCATATTGGCCTGAATGGCCTGTTTGACTAAACTCATTGTTGTGGTTATAAGTTTGGAATGTACCAGGGAACATAGCCTCAAACTGATCCATCCATACTACGTAAGGTGCTTCGTTTGCTGTGTCAGGGTCGGTGTAAACTTGTCTGTAAAGGTTATCAGCTCTGTAACGCTTACGGCTAAACTCAAAATCATTTTGAGTAGCACGAACACCGGCTTTCAAAGAAGAGATAAAATCTAAGCCAAACACTTCAGAGGTTTCTATATCAAAACGTACTGCAGTTTCGTCATTATTTGTACGGTCATCGTCACTGTAAAAGGCACGTATAGCTAAGTTCTCTGGGCTTAACAACGTTTGTGAGTCAGAATAAATTACGCTAGGAAGTTGGTCACCTGTGCTAAACATGCTCACATCAGTATTGTGACGACAAGCAAATTCGCCACGACATTCAGTGTCATAAGCGTTGTTACGATTTCCTACCCATTCAGACGGATCATACTGCGCCGCCCATTCATTCCAATTAGTATGGTTAAGTGGACGTAAATTTAGTTCTGAAGCGGGAGCTGAGCTCTCTGATGAGGCAACAGAAATTTCCCCCGACACTTTAGTTGTATTGGTTAATTGCCAATCACCGCCTAGCGCATGAGAAATAGCTTTGGTTTTACGAAAGGTACTCCATGTTTTTGGAATGGTAAACGCGTTTGCTAACGTATAATTATCTACTTGGCCATTAGCGTCTTGGGTTGAATTCGCGTTATATACTCTGCTACCACCTACATCAAGAATTGAGTTTCCTGCTTGTGAGCCATCTCGTTCTGTTGAACTTAGGTCTAAATAAACATTACCGTCACCAGAAGCTGGTGCCCATTGCATTGATACGTTAAAAGCTGTGCGTTCACGTACTTCTACATATTGATCTTGAGTGTTTTGTTCTCTGACTGCATACATGCCACTTGGTGTATTTCCTCCACCCTGTGGTCCAGCTCCGCCTGCGTCTTCATCATATAACCTGACTCGATTGTAAAACTCATCTTGACGAATTTCACGATCTTGGTATGACATCATGGCTATAATACCAAACTTTCCTGACTCTCCTAGATCCCAGTTAGTACCTACTGAACCGTTAAATATAGGAGCAACATTTTCTGTCTTATCAGCATATTCAAGATCTAAAGACGTGGCTGCAGTAAATTCTTTCAAATCTAAAGGGCGAACAGTCTCCATGCTTACCGTGCCACCTAATGCACCTTCTATCATGTCGGCAGTCGGGGATTTAACGACTGATACAGACTTCAAAAAGCTGGAAGGAAAATCTTCTAGGCTTACACCATCTCGTGAGTCACCTACAGTAGAGCGGCCATTAATTTCTACTCTATTTTGAGGTAATCCACGAATAGAAACGCTGGTGCCTACACCAAAATCTGAACTAATGGATACACCAGCGATACGTTGTAACGCTTCTGCAATATTGTTGTCGGGTAACTTACCAATGTCTTCTGCCACAATTGCATCAACGATTCGTCCATCAAAACGTTTAAGGCGAGCGGCTTCTGCCAAGCTGCCTGCAATGCCACTGACTTGAATAACTTCGACTTGGTTTTCTTGTGCGTCTTCTTGCCCATGTGCAGGTGACGCTAATAAAGTGGCTATTGCAGTACTTAAAATTATGTTGTGAGCATTATATTTAAGATTTGGTTGTTTAATCGCACTGCAAATTTTATTTAGTTTTCTATTCATGTGTTTGTGATTTCCATTCTATTTTTATTGGTATTACCAATGTGTATTATTGTGAGTTAGTCCTTTGCTGCACTTTGATCTAACCAATTTGTTTGGTTTGTGTCAATAGGTTGTTAATAATATATGAAAATAATAATTCTTTAATATTTTGAAATATTTATTCTTATTTTTATTTTCTTATCTTTTTGTTTTTTAACGTATTTTTGGGTGTGTGTTCAATGGTTTTTATTGACGTTATGGTTGTTTTTTGTTTTATTGGTAATGCCAATTTGACTCCCAATATGTTTTGATATTTTAAGGTTGAGGCGGTTTTAAGTGATTTAGTGAAAACTATTACGGGATTTAATGACACTTCTTATGCTGGATTTAGGTTGTATTTCTTCACGTATATGAAGCGCTAAGTGGTAAACAAAGGGGGAGGTTGGAGAGTTAGGTTTTCTTTTTGGAGCTGAAATTATTTAAAGGAATTGGTATTAGGAACGTTGCAACGAATTTTTAAATCGTTGCAAACTTCAAATAATTTAATGTTTTAGGTTTCATCTATTGTACTTTCTAGGTGCCATACCTTAGAAACGATACACCAACCGTCTGAATCTTTAACAAAAGATAAGTGGTCAACAAATATATTTTGATGAGCTCTTAATCGAAGTTTTACCATAGCGCAGTCTTTGGACAACCAGTCGATGAGTATGATTTCTTCTTGGCGCTCTTGAGCGACACTGGCTGGTGAGGGGCGTGTTGCTACGTCTTGTCTAAAACTTGCAATTGGATCGACCAATAACTGACCTTCATCTACATCAAATAGACTCGAAGATTTGTGAAAGACTTTATCTAATAAATTCACATCACAGTAATAAATAGCATCAAAATAAGATTCAATAGCTTTAGATAGCTCTACATCTCGCATAACGGTGTGACCTCAGAATTAACGCAACCACTTTTTAGTTGCCTATGAAATTGAGTCGTAATGATAAAATGCCATATTAAGTGTGTATATTGGTTAATCAGACATAGTTCGTTAAAAACAAGACATTTTAAAGGAAGGGGACACTTATTTATTCCAACTTAACAAAAGACTGTTTTTATATTTAACAGTCTTACATGCTGACCTTATTTCTACCTTGGTGTTTTGCGCGATACAAAGCGTCGTCCGCTTGTTTAATTGTGGTACTAATTTGGTCTAAGTTTGTTGTACCTAAGCTGATACCAATACTTAGTGTGCAGCTAATACTTTTATGATTAACAATAGGAATACTCAGTGATTCAACTGCGGCTCTAATTGTCTCTGCTAGCTTATGAGCCGAGTCTAGATCGGTATCTGGAAGTAATAATATAAATTCTTCACCGCCATATCGGGCTAAAATATCGCTGGCTCGTATTTTAGTTTTAATTAAATGAGCAACGCTACTTAAGGCATTGTCTCCTTCTATATGACCATAGGTATCGTTTATATTTTTGAAATGATCCAGATCCATTAATAATAAGCAGAAAGCTTTTTGATTTTTATCCTCTTGACGATATAACTTTTCAGCCAATTGCATGAAATTTCGGCGATTGTTTACCCCTGTCAGGGGATCGATAGATGCCATTTGTTTGAGTTTATTTTCTCTCGAGGTGATCATTTGATTGAAAATAAACATAACAATACCGAGCTCTATGATAATAACGAGTATTGTAGAAGAGAATATCCAAGTTTCTGCTTGAGGAGTCAGTTCAATAAGTGGGTTGCGGGGAGAGTGCTCACAAATGAAAAACAGTACTGTTGCAATAAATGTAATGACAATTTTTATGAAGTTATCTTTGTTGTCTAGTAACAAAAATACGCCACTTGGAAATAATAAGTAGTAAAAATGAAATCCAGTATTTGAGGTAAATATTTGAGTTGTTAGTATCAATACATGGCTAGCTAGCACGGTAAAAAACCATACAGTGGCTGCATTTGAGTGTTGATAATGAATTAAAACTAATGAAATAGAATACGCCAGAACAAAAATTAAATTTATGGCGGCAATGTAAGGTTGGTCTATCTGAATCCAGAAAAACAACGCATATAGCAGGGCTACTATGCATGTAAAATTACAAACAAATTTGATTATTTTAAGCTGTGACTTTTGATCAGAGAAATCACCTAAAATGGTTACATCTTTTTCTACATCAATTTTCATTGCTGCATAACACCATTAATTTAATACCTTACCAATTTTAGCAGTATGCTTGACTAGCATCCAATTATTGACCTAAAAGTTAACCCAAAATCTTAAATTGATGGCTGAACGGGTTGGTAATTGCCCGGTACCTTGGTGGTTATTTACATAATGGCCGGCAGATGGAGGTACAGTTGGTGTTTATTACTGCTAAGACGTTCATCTTTTTGATAAACCTTATTTTGTCCTGTTAGTATTATATTTACTGAGTGATTTAGTTAAATAGGGTTCCTCCATGAAAATAATTTTTTTCTTTTTAGTCACTATGTTTGTTGTGGGTTGTGAAAAAACAAACAATGAAAGTCACCCTGCAAATAATAGCTCTGCTTCATTAGACAAACAGTTACCATTGATACCCTATCCTCGAACGGTAAATCGTTTTGAAGGCGATTTGGAGCTGAAGGCAACCATCGACATTAATAATTCAGCGCAGGGTTCGCCTACTGCGTTATTAGCCTTAAACAGAGTGTTAACTAAATTTAACATTACCCAAGATAATACTTCTGCAACAAAGCTAAATATTCAACTCACTGACGATCCAAGTTTAGGATTAGAAGGTTATCGCTTGAGTATCGCCCAGTCTATCGAACTAAGCGCTAATACCGACGCGGGTTTGTTTTATGCCGTGCAAACCTTTAGTCAATTGTTAGCTAACCAAGATGAGCATAAACCTTCCTTACCTAACGTTGAGATTATCGATAACCCAACCTTTGGTTGGCGTGGAAATATGTTAGATGTGGCTCGTAGTTTTTTACCCGTTGAGTACCTAAAATCTCATATTGACCGCATGGCAACATTTAAGTTAAATCGCCTGCACCTGCATTTAACTGACGACCAAGGCTGGCGTGTAGAAATAAAAGGTTATCCTAAATTAACTGAAGTGGGCGGGGGAAGTTCAGTTGAAGGAGGGCGTTCAGGGTATTATACCCAAGAACAAATTCGTGAATTGGTTAAGTATGCCCAAGAGCGACAAGTGGTTTTGGTGCCAGAAGTTGATTTACCGGGCCATACTCAAGCTGCTATTGCCTCGTATAATAAATTAGCTTGCGATGATGTGACTAATTTAACTACTTATAGCGGTGTAAAAGTAGGGTTTAGTAAATTGTGTTTAACTAAACCTGAAACGACTTATCCATTTGTAAAAGACGTACTAAGTCAGATAGTAGAATTGTTTCCATCAAAGTACATTCATATAGGGGGAGATGAAATTAAGGATCCTCTTTACCCTGAGTTTATAGGACGAGCTACCCGCATTGTAGAAGAATTAGGTCGCACCGCTATCGCTTGGGAAGAAGGCTCAGTGGCAGATAATAAAACCGATGTATTGCTGCAATTATGGAATGACAAATATGATATTCAGCCAGCTTTAGATAAAGGACACCAAATTATTTTGTCACCGTGTTCCTACACCTATTTCGACCATGGTAATTATCAAGGGCAACCTAATACTTATGATTGGTGCAGAAAAGAAGGTGTACCATTAGAACGAGCTTATCAACTTAACCCTCAACAATTTTCGCAGGTGAAAGGCGTGGAGTCTGCAATGTGGTCTGAGTTGGTACATACAGATGAGACAGCAGATAACCGGCTTTGGCCTAGGTTATTGGCTACTTCTGAACTTGCCTGGACTATAGAAAGTAATAGAGATTACAAAGCTTTTTTATTACGTGTTAATTCAATCCTGCCAATTTTGGATGATATGAATATTCACTATTATTCTTTACCAAAATTAGCGGGTGAATGAATTTAAAGGACAATTATCATAAAATTTGTTGAGGCAAAAAAACAAACCTTCGCCTGTCAGAGAGTTTAATTAATCAGTTTTTACTGATTGCTAAACTCTCTTCCTAAACTTATTCCGGTCTATACCATTCTTTATTTCTGCTAACTCCAGACTAATTTTTTACGTTCTTTTTTAAAAACAATATTTTTTATTTATCCTTTCTTTTAAATTGGTAATGCCACTTAACCACATGACTAATAAGGAATTTTAAGAAGTTGTTCGTTATTTATACTCTTTCGAATGACATTTTACTCTATAGGGATATGTTGATTTTTCGTTAATTTTGTTTGAAAACCGTTTGATTTATGTATATGTTAACTGCTTATAAGATAAGAACACAATGACAACAGAGGACCACACTTATGAGAACGACACATATAAAAAGGAGCACAGTAGCGTTAGCTATTACTGCAGCTCTTAGTACATTTTCAGGAGCTACTTTAGCGCAGTCTGCCAATGAAGATGCAGACGCCACTGAGGTAATTGAAGTTACTGGTATCCGCACTGCACTTGCTAGTGCAATCGCTGAAAAAAGAGCTTCTGCAAATATTAAAGAGGTTATTCAGGCAGAAGACATTGGTAAATTGCCAGATAACAATTTGGCCGAAGTACTAGAAAACATTACTGGTGTACAAATTGATAGAACAAACGGCGTAGGTACAGGTGTACAAATACGTGGTACAGGTGCCAACCGAGTTGAAATAAATGGTGTGTCTACCGTTAGTTCTGGAAGTGGGCGTACTGGTATTAGTTTCGAAGATTTACCTGCGGCGCTCATCGCCTCTTTGGAAGTAACTAAAGCACCTGATGCCAAAACAGTTGAAGGTTCTGTAGGCGGTACAATCAATTTACGTACTTTGCGTGGTAATAGTCTAAAAGAACGTTTAACACAGTTCAGAGTACAATCAGAAACAAGTGACTTAGCTGACTCCACAACACCTAAGATTTCAGGTACCTTTGGTGACAACTGGGAGACTGATTTAGGTAAGTTGGGTGTCGTCATTACAGGTAGTTATGCTGAGCAAGACGTTGCTTCTGCTAACCCCCGTTTTGACCGTGACCGTGTGGTTATGCCTGATTCTGGTAGAGCAAGTGCCGAAGCTTTTCCTTTTTTAAGAACTCAGTTTTTGGACCAACCTTTAAACGCAGAAAGTTATGAAACGAAAAACTTAACAGCATCAATAGAGTTGCAATCAAGCGATAATGTAAAGTTCTATTTTGATGCGACGTTAAATGACCAGCAAAGAGCTCGTAAGAACTCTAGAGCACTATTTTCCGGTACAGGTGGCAACCCAGTTATCGACGCAACGACTAATACTGGATTTGATACTATTAATCTAGGTTCAACAGACGGCCGTTATGGCATGTTAAACCTGGGCGAAGTTCAAGTTGTTACGAGTGGCGTGTTAGGTGTAGGTGTATCTGACGATGGCCGTACAATTGATCCGAATTTACGTACCGGTAACAGCACGTCTTCTCGTTTAACAGAAAGCAGCGTATTCGCACTTGGTACTGAATATAGTGGAGATAACTTCCAATTAAATGCTGAGTTATCGTATTCAGATTCCAAAACAGATAGCCCGAATTTAAACACCGATTTAGACTTCATTAACCCTCGTGGCCCACAAGTTTCAGCTGACACCAGAAATGATAACGGTACACCAGCCATCTTTAATCTTGTTAACGATACGTTTGAGTTTGGCATAGCGCCAGGATTACCTGAAACTCCTACTACTCAAGAATTGCTAGACCCAGCAAATTATGCGCTTAGACGTGTGAGCCAAGGTCTTAGAACGCGGGAAGGAACAGAAGCTGCTGCACGTGTTGACCTAACTTATGACGTGTCAGATAACATGCCGTTTTTTGTTGATGTAGACGCAGGTATTCGTTGGAATAAGACTACGAATACCACCGATAATGCTACCTCTAGAACAGATTTTGGTAACTGGAATCGTCCAAGAGCTAATTTATTCTCTGACATAGTAACGCCTGGAGCTAATAACTTTAACGCCGCTGATAGTCGTGAGCTTTATGTTCGAGATTATTTGATATTAGACAACGAAGCTTCATTTAATGATCCCGATTACGTTATTTCAGTGTTAAACGATGCAATCGCAGTAAACAATGCTCTTAACGGTGAAGAGTTAAATGGATCAATATCAACGTTAGAAAATCAGGTGTCATCTTTCTTTGATATTGAAGAAGAAACCACAGCACTCTACCTACAAGGTAATTATGAAACTGAATTAGGCGATATATTTGTTAGCGGTAATATCGGCCTTCGTTATGTTTCGACTGAACTGACTTCTCTTGGTACAAGTGAAGTTGGCGGTGTTGTTACGCCTAGCACTGAAAAGGCAGATTATGATTTTGTTCTTCCAAGATTGAACATTAACGCTGAATTGTCTGATGATTTGTTGTTAAGAGCCGGTATCGGTAAAGATATACGTAGACCTAACTTTGATTCTCTTTCAACATCAGCCAACTTTGGTGGCAGTGCTTCTGGGTCAGTTACCATTGGTAACCCAGCACTTGAGCCTGAGCAAATTTGGTCTTACGATTTGTCTTTAGAGTATTATTTCTCACCATCTAGCTTTGTTAGTGTTGGTTTATTCCATAAAGAAAGAACCGACTTAATTACTGCAATTCAAGACGAGCCAGCTGAGCCAATTGGTTCTACTGGACAAATTGAACGTGATACCACAGCTCCTTGTGAAGGTGGTGGTGTTTATAACCCTAATGTTCCATGGGAAAACTTCAACGTATTCTCTAGTGTTGAAGGTATAGACGGTATTTGTGTAGCAAGTCGCTCCAGTATTAATGCTAATGGTACTGAAACGCAAAGTGGTATTGAATTTGCTGTTCAATATGACCTATCAGCTTATGAAGATGAATTAGGTTGGGCGTCTGGATTTGGTGTTATTGCTAACTATACCTATCAAGAATCTGGCGCAGCATTAGATGAATTCCGCAGTGCTTCAGGCGCTATTAACCAAATATTAGGTCGTACTGACACAGATAATAGTACACCTAGTCTTGCTGATGACGTGGTAACAGAGCGTATTACTTTGGATAAATTATCTGAAAATGCCTATAACTTTACTTTGTTCTACGACAAGCATGACTTTAGTGCTCGTGTACGTTACACGTGGCGTGATGCGTTCTCTGAAACATTAACTCGTATGCGTTTTAACATCCCACCAATTGTTGGCGCTCGTGGGCAGTTAAATATGAGCCTTAATTACGACATTAATGAAAATTATACTGTTGGTATTGAAGGCGTTAACTTAACGCAAGAAGATCGTACAAGATGGTGTTTCAACGAAGGCACGTTATTGTGTGAGCAAAGCTTAACGGACCGTCGTGTAACTATCGGTATCACAGGTAAGTTGTAGTCAGCTAACATTTTGTAACTGTGATTCGTTACTTGGTTAATTCAATTTAACTATTAAAAACTCCGGCTTTAAGTCGGAGTTTTTTTATTTTTGATGAGATATTTTTAAAGCCTTCTATACTCAGCATACGATTTATTAAAATTGGTTAATTTACTCGTTAAGGAGCTCGTCATGGAAGTTAGAAGTTTTAAAGTTGGCCCTATTTTAGGCCAAGTCACCAAAGATTCTGCACACATATTTGGTACTGGTAAACCAAGAGAAAATAGACATGTTTTCACTGTTTGTCGTATAAAAAAAGTGGCGGGTGGAAAGTGGTCCTCTCCCATTAAGCGTTTTGCCCAGCCTCATTTCGATTATTCTAGTGTCACCATCAACAACAACCTTATTTCAGCAACTGAATATGAATATCAATGTGGTTTCATCCGCTGTAAAGAGGGCGAAGAGGTTGATCTGGATGATTTAAATTGGTCTAAAGTAGCAACTTATAAATTTAACACTCCCAGTGATAGTGACTCAAGCACAGTGCGCTTTGCGTTTGGATCATGCCGATATTTATTAAAACTTTTTGGCGGGAGTATATTTGACTCAAGAGGAGATAAAACCTTTGGCAGTATGGCCAAAGAAGAGTTGGATCACGTATTCATGTTAGGTGACCAAATCTATGCAGATGACCTAAACTTTTTGGGAGCTGATTCTTGTATAGATGATTTTTTAGATCGATATCGAGACGTATTCAGTCAGCCTAATTTTTCCAAATTAGTCAGCTCTACACCCACTTATATGACCTTAGATGATCATGAAATAGAAGACAATTGGCCAAGTAAAGCCAACCACAGTGACCTTGTCATAAAATATCCAGCCGCCATGCATGCTTATAAAATTTATCAAATGAGCCATAGCCCAGCAGCCACCTTAAATAGTGATAACAGCAAAGTCGCTAATGTCGGCAACAAGTTTTGGTACACCACACAAAATGGCTGTAGCGAATTTTTCATTATGGATGTGAGAACCCAACGTACCGAAAGCAGTATTATTAATGCGGAACAATTTAGTGCTTTATTAGCCTGGCTTGATAATGGCTCTGGTAAGGCGAAGTTTGTGGCTACATCGGTGCCATTCTTCCCAGATTATTCTAAGAAAAACAATGATAAATGGAGTGGTTATCAATCTCAAAGAAATCAAATTTTAGATTTTATAAGCAGTAAAAATATTTCGAAGGTGGTATTTTTAAGTGGTGATGTTCACGCGTCCATGGCGGCAATTTTAACCCGTTCAGATAATCCCGATTTTCATGTTGTATCAGTCGTGAGTAGTCCATTTTTTTGGCCTTACCCTCACCCTAATCAAGATACATTTCAAATGGACGGTCAATTAAATGGTCATGACAAAATTCAGGTAAATAAGTTAATTGATGTATTTACTGAAGAAAGTTATGGAAAAATCACTGTTGATCCAAAGCAGTTGAATATCGAGATTAAAGACAGAAAAGGCCGTGTAAAAAATAGTCGAGTTGTTAAGTTTTAGACACTTTACCAATAACCAATAACCAATAACCAATAACCAATAACCAAAAGCCCGAATATTGTAACCTGGGCTTTTTGTTTTTACATACATAGCTAAATAAGCGTTATGTTTTACACTGCCCCTTTTATTCGATAGGGGAGGAAACTAATTTTTTCGGTTAACATCAAGTCGTCCAATTCAATTAAATCGCTTAATTTGTAATCTATTGTTTAGTCATAGGATATGAACTAGTCTAGATCAACAAGCTCTAGTTACTGTTCCTAAGAGATAGAATCTCACAAAAGAAGTTGCTTAGATTCGTTTATCTCGTCGCAAGTGTCTTTCAACCAGCCTGTTCTTGAAAAGAACCAGCCGCCTTTGCAGCAAGGCTAGTGAATTGGCATTGAATGCAAGCTAGAAGTAGAGTTTATCGCCAAGATTTAGAGTTTGAAATAGCGACTAAGTCCGATAGAACAGTGTGATGGCGTTAATGTTTTTGCTTGAAAAAATTAACAGTAAACCTTGAGGAACCATGAATATGAAGAAACGTTTGTTATCATTTAGCATCATTTTAGCATTATCAACGCCAGCATTAGCGGTAACGCCAGAAGACGCTCTGTCCTCAAGGTTTCGGGCGGTTGAAGCTTTTATTGATGCAAATCTTACAAAAGAGTCTGTGCCTGGATCTGCGATAGGGATCGTTCACGATCAGGAGCTGATCTGGAGCCATCAATTCGGTGTTGAGAGTTACGCTACTAATAAACCAGTAAGCAATGATACTCTGTTTAGCATTTGTTCTGTTTCGAAATTGTTCAACGGTATTGCTGCGATGAACTTGGTTGAAGAAGGAAAACTTGGTCTAGACGCTCCACTTTCCGAATATAATAGTGCGTTAGAAATGGCAGATAAATTGGGCTCAGAAGAGCCAGTTACGGTGCGTGGCATCTTGAGTCACGTTGCTGGAATACCTCGCGAAGGTACGCGAGATTATTGGGCAAACACTAGTTTCCCCGATTCAGCCGGTTTACAGGATATGGTAAGCAGCCATGAATCACTTTATCGCCCTTATGATCATTGGCAGTATTCCAATATTGGTATGGCAATGCTCGGTGATGTAATTGGAAAGGTTAGTGCTGAAAACTGGGGGAGTTACGTTAAGAAGAATGTTTTTTCGCCCCTTGATATGAAGTCATCACAAACGGATATGCCATTTGAAAAAGTCGGTAATGGTTTTGCTCAGGGATACTATGTGCGCAGTGCAAAAGGGGAGCGTAATCCAGTCGAAAAACATAGCTTCAAAGCTTTTTCTCCAGCTGCTGGAGTCGCCTCAAGTGTTAACGACATGGCCAAATTTGCCTCTTGGCATTTCCGGTTGCATGAAAATGGTGGAGAAGAAGTTCTTAAGGCTACTACTTTAAGAAATATGCAGCGTGTACATTGGGTAGGTGCCGATTTTGATGAGGCAGCTTGGGGACTAGCTTATGGTACCCGAAGATATGACGGAAAGACGTTATGGGGCCATGGTGGTTATTGTCCTGGCGCAAGAACTGAATTCGTGATGCGTTTACCCACAAAAGTCGGCGTTGTTATGATGGTGAGTGTTAATGATGTATCTCCCGCCGCGATGGTTAAATCTATCTATTCACTTACCAAAGGAGCAATTGGTAATGTGTACGATAAAAAGACTGACATAGATGACAAACAGGTATCAGATAGTGAAGTGGCAAAACAAGAATCGACTAACAAGGATAAGCTGAATTTATCTGATTACGAAGGATCCTACTATGTACCTAATTATGATCACGATAGTTATATAGGTGTTGATGAGAAAGGGTTGTTTGTAATGCCATTATTTGCCAAGGACCCCGCAGAACGTTTACAAACCTGGGTACATAAAGAAGGCGATATATTTAGCCGAAAACGTAAAAATGGTTCGTTAGCTGAATCAATTACCTTTGAACGTGACTCAAAAGGTCAAGTCGTTTCTGTGGTACAACATGGGTATCGCGCATTGAAACGGTAATGCAATGGCTACCCAAAAACTTAATACAGGTTACAGTTTTAGGTATACCAATACATTATTATCAATGAAAAAGCTTTTATAAATATTCAGATAAAAAAGCCCGCAAACTATTAATTTGCGGGCTTCTCAATTTTTACGTCGGTAAATAAGCGTTAAGTTTTACACAGAATAAAACGTTTAGTACAAGGCAGTAATCAACGTTATAGACTAGTAAAATTACATCATGCCGCCCATCTGTGGATTAACCACTTGTTTTTATTGGGTGTGTTACATGGGAGCTGGTGCTGATACCCCACTTTATACCCCGGAGAACTCAACAACCAAGCTAATCTATTGAATAATAAAACATCATTATTTCACACATTTTAAATTAGCTGACATTAAATGTAATTTCCTATGGCGCTTCCGCCCCTTTTTGAAATAGAGTTAACTGTCAATATTGCCACAAAGAAGACCTTTCTTAATCCACTAAATCAACATCAAAAAGGTCTTCTCTGATACGAAAGTAGAAGTTATCCTTGGCTTACCTAGTGACAAGTGACCCAACAAAGCAGACGTTAGGATAGACGATTACCTTATGCCTTTTGAACGCTCAGCCAATGGTTCTTTTAGAACTCCTACATTATTAATATTTATTATGGCGTAAGTTACTGGTGTACATCGTTCTGACGGCGTGTAGGTGCATCAATGGCAAGAAATACCAAAGGGTGTTCTAAAATCTTAATAACTTGATGATTTACACCGCGACTCCAAAACACCATTTCACCAGCAGCAGCTTCAAAAGGCTGACCACCATCAATACTGAATATTGCACGTCCCGACTTTATTGAAAGGTAAGTTGATGAAAAAGCGTGGTTATGAGTAGGTACCGGATTATATACTCGAAATACACGAACCCCTACTTCACCGTTATCAGCTAATCGTCGATCGACAAAGGGTTTATCGCTGCTTTCAGGTAATGAATCGATAGCGGCTAATACGTCAATTTTTCCAAACGATTGTGGTAACTGTTGAGCTGTCGCAGATATTGTTAAAGACATCCCTGTTAAAGCGGCCATAAACGTGAGACTTTTTTTCATGTTCCTATCCCCGATATAAAGTAAAAGTGTATGGTTCGATATTGAGGGTAAAGGCCTTACTATCGAACCATATCGAAATATAATTAAGCTGTTTTAGTCATTTCACTTAATGTAAATTGTGCCACAGCACCTTCAGTTGCAGCCATGTAATCAGCTAAATGTTGGTTAGCCATATGTGTTTGCCAAAGTTCGCGTGTTTCCCAGTTTTCATAAAACATAAAGTGTGTTGGATTTTCGTTGTCTTGATGTAAATCGTAGTTAATACAACCTTCTTCAGCGCGTGTAATGTCGATTAATTTTAAAAGCTCTGCTTTTACTAATTCAAGTTTGTCAGGGTTAGCGATAATGTTTGCAACGATAGTTAATGTAGTCATAGGATATTCCTCTAAATAGTAAGTTATATGTTGAGCTTTCTGTAACTCATTGGTTATAAGAATAGAGTATTATTTATTGCAATTAAACAGCTTAATGTTTGAAACATTATCAAATTAAAATAGACAATCAACATTCAATGGTTAGTCATAAGTGACTGATAATAGCTAAGGATAAAATTTGTCTAAGGCCGTTACTTTTTGTAAACAGAGTGCTTTCCTAATGACACTTTACTCCTGAGTGCACAGAGTAGATGGGGTAAATAAATACAAAAAAGCTAACACTCGCAAAAGTGTTAGCTTCGTTTTACCTCGGCTTTTTTATAAAGTTATTTGCTATAACGGAATCGCGTTAATTTGTATGGCGCTTTCGCTTTACCTAAACCTTGGCTAAATGCAGGATGTTGATGTAACTGGTCTTGTGTTACATATACCCAACCATTATTTACTACAATACTATCAGGCCATGATAATACTTTGTCTTGTACAAGTATTTCATATTTACCTTTTGTCGTTAAACCAATAGCGTTGTTTTCTAGGTCTGTGACTAAAATACCACCGCCCGAAGCGTAAGCTATACCATCACTTGGGTTTTTAGGACCAAATTCTTCAATTTCTCCCGCTAACTTTTTATTAGATATCCGAGTGTCAGCTAAAGAAGATGCTTTTATACGATAAATTTTTGTGCCTGTGAATGCACCGAAATATACCCAGTTGCTTTCATCGTCAATCGCTACCGGATTTAAACCAAAGCGTAGTTTATTTGTTTTTCCTTCTTTTGTAGAAGAGGCAAGTAATGATGCTTCAATAACAATATCGCGGTCTTCAGGCATGAGTGCCGTTGCACCTTCTAATACACGCTTAGAAATACCTGTTTTTAAGTCAACAACGATAAATGCAGGTTTAATTGCTCCGGCAAAGTTACCAAACGACATGTCAGCAATATAGATTTTTTGGCGTTTTTCATCAATAACAAAATCTTGTAAGAATGAATTAGCCAATAGTGCAGATTTAGTGAGTTCAAGCTCTTTAACTAATTTATTGCTTACAGAGTCCCATGCAATCACTTTAGCGGGTGAGTTTTCACTGCCCATATCTAAGATCCACACCACTCCTTTACTGTCACTGTGGACTCCGATTACTGAAGAAAGTCCAACTTTACCTATTTCAGGACCATCAGCCCAATCTTGTGTAGGGAAGGCTCGCTTTGAGCCATTAGCCATTACTTCTACAACTCTAGTTTTAGGACCATCTAGCGGGTGCATGCTCACAATCATACGGCCTGCTGGAGTAATTGTGATACCACCACCACGGTAATCAGTAAATTCCGTCACTACTTCTAATGAACCAACTTCTGTTGCGTTAGCTATTGGGGCTATAGTTCCGATTAAGGATAATGTCGTTATGACGACTGTATTTTTTAAAAACTTCATTTTTATACCTGTTATTAAAGATTATATTTAAAGGTTTAGAGGAACATTTACATTGGTATAGTTGGTTTTAAAAACCTTCTAAAACAATTTTTCCAATGGATTTTCCTGATTCAAGTACTTCATGCGCAGCTCTTAGATTTTTAGCGTTAATTGTTCCTAAGTTTTTACCCACCGTAGTGCGGATATACCC
>NZ_JBPOFP010000055.1:0-31382 GCF_051252315.1 Paraglaciecola sp.
CTAAATTCATAACTTACCTTCTGATTTTATTGAAGATTATTTTTCACATCCCCGATAAAAATCACAAAATCTAAAAAGCAAAAGGAGCCTGACTTTAGGGCGACTTTTTCTGCTTCCTATTAAATACCATGAGCAAAATATTTTCCATAATAAAATTAATAACTTAGCACTTCTGTAATCTCATCAGGATATCAGTCGTTAGAGAAATTTTATGTGTATCGAGATTTTCACACCACCCACCTCTTTTGTGTGCGAAGCAGATGCTTTTGATTTACCGCGAATCAAAGTTCGCTATTTTTTATTAAAAGCTCTAAAGGACAATTGGCATGGATAGCCAATTGAGTGGTGTTTTGTCGGGAACAAATCAGCACGACCTTTAGAGTTTATAAAAAATAGAAACAGAGCTTTGTTGGAGCACGGCATTTCTTGTTTACTTCTATTTGCTGTTGAAAAGAAGTCAATCGAGCTGCAGGGATGCGGCTTGAAAAAAGGCAAGGATGCCATGTGCAATTTATAGGGTCTGCAATTGGCACTTTGCGGGCTTTCAGATTAAGTAACGAGCTTATACATTTTGAATGTCTGAACAAGTCCAAGCTTCACCCTAACTACTGCACCCTAACCACTGCACCTTAACCTACTACTGCTTAACCCTTATTAAAATAATCACTGGCAATGACTAGTTTCAGCATACCTTTTAAACCGTTACCATTTGCTAGCAGTACTTTTACAATTTCTTGTATTTCAGCTTCGTCTCTAAAGGTTGGCTCTCTGCCAACGGCAAAGGTCAACATTTTTACAATTAGGTTGCGGGTTAATTGGGCTTCTTTGTTTAAGATCGCCTGAGTCATATCATTGATTGATGTAATTTTTGTTCCATCATCAAATAGTCCTTCATTATCTATCTTAAATTTGGGTTTATGCTTTTTCTGCAACTTTCTAGGCATTGGATAGTGGCTTCGATATTTACCAATGGGATCATAGTTTTCTAAAGGAAAACCCCAAGGATCAATATCTGCATGACAATCTGCACAAGCTTCTACGTTTCTATGTTTTTGTAACTGTTCACGAATGGTCGTGGCACCACGGGTATCTGGCTCAATTGATGGGACATCGGGTGGCGGCGGAGGCGGTGGTGTGCCTAGTATACTTTCTAAAATCCAAACGCCTCGTAATACGGGAGAGGTATCCACTCCATTGGCAGAAGCCGTTAACACACTAGCATGACCCAATAACCCTTTGCGATTAGCGGATTGTGGTAAGGTGACCTTTTGAAAGTTTTCACCATATATATTGTTGAAGCCATATAAGGCTGCTAACCCGTCATTAACGAAGGTGTAATCTGCTTTAAAAAACTCGGTCACCGATAAGTTGTAATTTAAAATATAGGTAAATAGAATTTCTGTTTCTAGTCGCATCGAGTTTTCTAATCGATAACGATAATAATCAGGGAATTGCCTTTCACTAGGTGGCATTTCACCTAATTTATCTAATCTTAACCAAGCATTTAAAAAACCTGTCGTGAATGCGTTGGCTCTTGGATCAAGTAACATTCTATCAACTTGTTTCCACATTTGTGATCGTGTGGCTAATTCACCATTTTTAGCTGCTGTGATCAACGTCTGATCTGGCACAGTTCGCCACAACATATAAGACAAACGATTGGCCAGTTCGAATTGTTTTGCTTGGGTTACATCACTTTCAGTATCTTGGTTGACATTATTTTTAGCGTTATTCAAATACAAAAAACGTGGTGAGATTAATATGCCACTTAAACCCAATTTTATCGCATCAGCTTTGTTGGTGCCTTGTTGAACTTTATCCTCCACAAAATCAATATAATGTTGTATCTCATTTAGTTTCACGGGTTGACGAAACGCTTTATTCGCAAATTTTAACAGTGCTTTACCTATATCAACATCATCCGGATCTAAAGAATTTCCCACTAACGCTTTATGGCTTTGAGGCGGCCAATCTGTATCAATAGGGCCAAGCACTTTCATATTGTGAACGCGAATTCTTGGGCCACGATAAACATCAGACGCATAATGAGTTTGTTTCTGTGCAATAAATCCTTGTTTAGCTAATCTGGCTTTTTCATTAACATTTAGTTTGAGGGCGTACGGGTTGTATTCCTTCAATATTCGAGTGACTATGTTTTTACTGCTACCAGGACCGTTAATCCAATAAAAGTAGGGGATTGCACCCTTAGGTAACCAAGTGGTGACGCTGTAGTCTTGGGCTTGGTTATCGGCCAAATCAAACACTTTGATTAAATGTCTGCCTGATTGAGTGGAGGGTTGCAGGCTGTTTATGTTTTCTCCCCATGCAATGGCGAGTTTCATATAGTCGTTAAGATTATGTTTAACTATTTTTTTATCGTAGGGATTTTGCCTACCAATAGCCATGGCATTAACCGAGATGGTATACGTGCCATCTTCATGCACACCTCTTTTTCCTAGCTTTTTACCATAAGTTGGATGGCGTTCATTTAGTTGTCCGTGGCCAATATCTATGTATTTTTTACGTCGATCTAACACACGATAAAATACGCCATTGTTGTTGAATTTTTCAGTTTTAGCGAAATTTTCCGGCCTGATTGTTAGGTTCTTTCTTGACGGCTCTTCTTTGTCAAATGCGATAGCTCTATCAATATTTTCTGTGGCGGCTGTTAAATATAAGTTGAGTTGATCTTTAGACAAGTTTTGATGAGAACTTATATTGGTAAAACCATGTATGTTTGGGTCTTTTGGAAATTTAGATACCGCGCCACTCGTCACAGGGTTGATAAGTAATAGATCCCTGAGAGAGTTGACGTATTCAATCTTAGACAGTTTACGCAGTGGCGTTTCTATAGGTTTTTCTTTTTCGTATGCGATTGTTAGATAATCGGTCATTTGATCAATGGCTGTGCTTATCTCTTCGTTGGATGGCGCTGGAACGCCTTCTTTTTCTTCGGGCATCATGCCTATGTTAAGTTGGTCGAGCATTTCTTCCATTATGATTTGATTATCTTCATGCTCGGGATCTGTTAGGAATTCTAAAAAGTTTCTATCACCTTTAGTGGTTTCGCTGTTATGACAATCTAAGCAGTATTTGCTGACAAACTTAACCACATTGGGTTTGAGCGTATCGAGTTTGTCTAAGGAAATAATCTTGTCTCGTGAGATTGATTGTTTATCTGCACTAGCTTGCGTTTGGCTCACCATGACTAAGCAAAAACTAAGGGTGATTAATATTGGTTTAATCATACAAACTCAAAACCTGTTAATGCTGAAGTTGATCGGTTAAATGAGTCTGTTGGTACACCAAACCCTTGAAGCATTGATAACAAAAGGTTTGATGCGGGCATTGAGTGACCTGTCGATTTTTCTGTGGGGTAACTTAAGTGGCTACCATGTTTAAAGGGGCCTCCAGCTAATAATAAAGGTAACTTCTTCAATGAGTGGGAATTAGCATTGCCAAATCCACTGCCAAATAACACCATAGTGTGGTCTAACAATGATGAACCATCGAGTTGTTGGTTGTCTGCAAGTTTTTGAATAAAACGAGCCAGTTGTTTAGTATGAAATTGCTCGATGATATGTAGTTCTTTTAAGAAATCTTTAACCTTTCCATGGTGTGACAATTGATGTTCTCCACGGGTGACATTAAAACCGCCTAAGTTTTTGCCTATACCTGATAATTCAAATGTCATCACTCGCGTTGAGTCGGTCGCTAACGCTAACGCCATGAGGTCGTAATATAAAGGTACTTTGTCTACAAAATCTAAATCGTCTACTCCATAACGTAAGCTGTAATCTACTTCGGGTTTCGCTTTTCGGATCCACGTTTTTGATTGGGTCAGCTGTAATTCCAATTCTCGGATAGACGTGAAATATTCGTCTAATTTTTCTTTGTCTGTATTGCTAGCTTTTTTGTGCAGAGTTTTCGAATCAACTTGCACCAGATCTAATAAACTAATTTGGTCTTGTTGTATCTTTTCTAATGCATCAAACCTTTTTGGATTGGTTTGGGTAAAGAGCAAATTAAACAATTCATGTAACTGGCGAATGGGTGGTACTGGAGCACCATTGCTACTCCACGAAAGTTGGTTTGTATCACTTTTACCTATGGCTAATTGAATCGAAGGATAACGAGTGTTAGCGCCAGAATAAGCTGCGGCTACTTGATCGACACTAATATTGCCTTGGGCATAATGTTTAGAACGAGTGGACTTAATTCCGGATAACAAGGTGTGGATCCCTGTATGGCCACCAATAGCATGTTCACCATGATCCAGACCTGAAAATACCGTAAATTGATCTTTTAATTGTGCTAATGGCTCGAGTAAAGGAGACAGCTGATAATCTGCTCCAGTGGTCTTTGGAAAAAACATATCAGGTACTAGACCTAACCAATTACCAATACAAGCCATCCTTTTGGGGATTTGAGTTGTTTCTAACTTTGTAGAAGCCATTATTTCTAGCATGGGTAAGCTCAACGCAATGCCCCCCATACCCCGTAAAAATGTGCGTCTATTAATTCGTGAATTTTTCATATTACTTAACTGCTTTTTATATACGGCAAAATACCCAAGCCCATATTAGGTTTTTTAAAAGATCATATCTATTCATTAAAAGTAAAGAATATGTAAACCTGCTAGCTAACGCCAATTTAAATAATTATTATATATGAAGGCTGGTATTTGTATGTAAAATTATGGTGGTTGATTAGACTGTGAGGGCGACTCGGCGGCAGTTCAACAAAATGGTTAGCTTCTGGACATGTTTTTCCTTGTTACTATCACTAAGTTACTGTCACTAATTAGTATGCATATTCATGCTCGGTCAAAAAGGGCCATTTATTGTCGGTTTTTATATTGTCTTTATAAACATCGAGTTCACGTTAACAACATTTTAAGTTTAATTTATGAAGAAACTATTTATGACAAAGCGATTTATGAAAAAGCTATTTATTAAAAAACGAATATTAAGCACCATCCATATTGCGTGTATGTTCGCTTTTTCAAGTTGTACTCAATTGGCTCATAAAGAGCCTGAGCAACAACAAAAGAGCCAAGTTAGTGTCAGTAAGCCTAATGTTGTCCTGTTGTACGCAGACGATATCAGCGCTAGAGAGTTGGCTATTTATGGATCATCAAAATGGTCAGGTTATAGAGGTAAAAGTGTTTCAGATCCAAGCCAGTTAGCAGAGATCCCGATCATAGAAAAAATTGCAGGTGAGGGGGCTTTTATTGAAAACGCTTGGGCGTCTACGGTTTGTTCGCCTAGTAGAGCGATGATGATGACAGGACGTTACGCGAGTATTCATAAATGGTGGCACAATAGTGACACTGGCATTAAGTTAAAACCGGGTCAAAAACAAGTTCACACACCCATTTTAGATGTAAGCAAAGCGCAAAGAGCCAAGCTCTCCCGTAAAGGCAGTAAAGTCACCTTATATGAATCCTCACCTTTACAAATTGGTCACTTAGCGCAAAAAGCGGGATATGCCACTTTTTGGAGTGGTAAAACTCAAATGCCAGGATGGGATATGTATGGGTTTGACGAAGGTGCCTTAACACCAGGTGAAAGACCAGGAGATAAACAAACTAGTCCGTATACTGACTTCAATTTATTAACCAAAAAGGTAAATGGTAAAAGGGTTTTAGTTAATCAAGATACTGGTGAGGTACTAAAACGTAAGTCTTATGCGCAAAATGGTTGGTATTGGCAACCCAGTGTCACGCTAATGAATCATCCAAGTAATAAACAAAAATTTGAATTTTGGCCGAATACAAATGAAAGTCAAAAAGATTATGGCCTGAATACTTTTGGTCCTGATGTTGAGATAGATTTTATTTTTGATTTTATGGAACGTCAACACACTAAGGGAAAGCCCTTTTTTATATACCATACCAGTCACTTAGGTCACGATGCGTTTGATTGGTTAAACCCTGACTCAGAAGAGAAATGGCCTGGTACACCTGTGGTGAATTGGGATGGAAATAACTACACGCGGGTTAAACCGAATGTAACCGGTGATAAAGGGGTATATAACACCCACGGTACTGTGACCGAGCCAAGCATGGCGGCACATGTTAAATATTTGGATTATCAGATTTGGCTGTACTTAGAGAAATTTAAACAAATGGGTATCGAAAACGACACCATATTTATTTTTGCAGCAGACAATGGAACCAGTGGTTATGGTAAAGCTAGCCATAAAAAACAAGAGGGTACGCATGTTCCGTTAATTATCTATGCACCAGGTGCCAATATGACCAAACAAGGTAAACAACCAGTATTAGGTTCAATGGCTGATATATTGCCCACACTTTCAGAAATTATGGGTGAACCCATTCCACAAGATTATGAAATTCATGGAGAAAGTTTATGGCCATTTTTAACCACGGATAAAACTCAACACAGGGCATGGAATTACGCTTATAAGAATCATCGCCAATTGATTCGTGGTAACTTGGTAATGAAAGACGGTGCTGATAAATGGTGGGATGTATCTAAACAACCAGATGATTTAACTAGCTTTGCGGAGATTAAAAATTGGAAAAAGGTATCACAGGCTCATCGAGACGAGCGTGACCAATTAAAAACTGTGCTGCCTCGTTTCAATAATTATCAAACTGAACATGACTTTTTGATGAAATAACCACTAAGTTTTGCAACTGAAAAACAGTCAAAAGCCGCGAATATAGTCGCGGTTTTTTGTTTTTTAGACAGAAGGTGTATGAGTGTTTGAAATGAAGAATTGCAGTGAACACTACCCTGTATAGCTTTTTATTCATTAATATTCCACATTACACATAATTTAAGTAATATAAGATATTGTAATACAAATGGAAGTTTGTCACAATTCACTTACATTACGGCTACATGGTTAAGTTATATATAAAATGAAACGATTATTAATTGGTTGTACTCAAGCAATACTTTTGTTGCTTTGTACTCAGACAGCGTCTGCCCAACAAGGAAAAGCGGTAGTCACACCTGAACAGTTTATGCTTCAAGGTAGTGGTTTTTTTAACCGCGAAGGCGCAATAGGGCTTAGAAAAAAAGATGGTAAAACAACGGCTAAAGTGACCTCTACGGTACCTTTAGGTAACGGTCGTTTCCATATTCATTTACACACAATTGGTGATAATGCCGGGCAATCTACCTTTGAAATAAAAGTTGGCGAAAGCGTTATTGGTTCGTTTGTTACTCCCAAAACTAACAAGTCGTTAGATGATTCTGACAAGTTCATCGCAAAATTTAAAAACATTCAAATCAATGAAGGTGAAAACTTTTCAGTAAGTGTGAAAAATTCTTCAACTAATGGTAAAGACTTCAGCCGTGGGTTATGGAAGAAAATAGAGTTTATCCCTGTATATTATGATCCAGGTAAAGCTAAAGCTGACTTATCAACACTTCGTTTACAAGAAGAGATCGAAGCAGGCCCTGCGCTAGTGACACCAAGAAGTAAAAATGGTGACGGTAGTGTGGTGATATCAGGCGAGCAAAAACAATGGCATGATGTTGTGTTAACAATGGATGGTCCGTTTGCTAACGAACAAGACATCAACCCTAACCCGTTTTTGGATTATCGCATGTCTGTAACATTTGCTCATGAGTCAGGCGTACCAACTTATACGGTACCAGGATATTTCGCAGCTGACGGCAATGCTGCAGAAACGTCTGCTGAATCAGGCGTTAAATGGCGTGCCCATGTGTCACCGGATAAAGCGGGTAAATGGAGCTATCGTGTCTCATTTGTTAAAGGTGAAGATGCCTCTGTAACGCCATCTGTTGGCGAATATGTTTATCCTTATCAAGGTCAATACGGTACCTTCAATGTATCTAAAACCGATAAAAAAGGACGTGATTTCAGAGCCAAAGGTCGCCTTGAATATGTAGGCGGTCATTACTTACGCCACGCTGGATCTAAAGAGTACTTTATAAAAGCTGGACCCGATGCACCAGAAACCATGTTAGCTTATGCTGATATTGACAACACCTTTGGTGTCAAACCTAATTTGGCTATTAAAACATGGTCACCTCATGCTCAAGACGCTAAAAAGTCAGATCCGACTTGGCAAAACGGTAAAGGTAAAAATTTACTTGGTGCCTTTAATTATTTAGCTGAGAAAGGCGTAAACGCATTTTCTTTCTTAACTTATAACGCAGCGGGTGATGGTGACAATATTTGGCCATACGTTGAACGTAACGGTAAATTCCATTTTGATGCGTCTAAGCTTGACCAGTGGGGGATCTTATTTTCTCACGCGCAAAAACAAGGCTTATATTTACACTTCAAATTACAGGAAAATGAAAATGATGATAACCGTAAAGGTAAAGATCCCATTATCATTAAAGAATCTTTGGATGGCGGATTATTAGGTATTGAACGTAAATTGTATTTGCGTGAAATAATCGCTCGTTACTCTCACCATTTAGCTCTGAATTGGAACCTTGGTGAAGAGAACACACAAAGTTATGAAGAACAAAGAGACATGGCAGAATACATTTTAAATGTAGACCCATATGATCATAATACGGTTATTCACTCTTTCCCTAACCAACAAGAAAAAGTCTATAGACGTATGCTTGGTCCACAGTCAATTTTGACTGGCGCTTCGTTACAAAACAGCTGGAAACATGCACATAGACAAACATTACGTTGGATAGAAGCTTCAAGAGCTGCGGGTAAACCTTGGGTTGTTGCCAACGACGAACAAAACCCAGCAGGAATGGGCGTACCACCAGATCCAGGATACAAAGGGTTTGATGGTTGGGCAACCGATCGTGAAATGAAATACAACTTGCACGATGTGCGTAAGAAAACCCTTTGGGGCAATATTATGGCCGGTGGTGCAGGTGTTGAATATTACTTTGGTTATCGTTTATTAGAAAACGACTTAGTCGCAGAAGATTTTAGAAGCCGTGATAAGTCATGGGAATATGCAGGTATTGCAGTAGACTTTTTTGCTGACCACAAGGTACCTGTGCATAGAATGCGTAACTTGGATAAATTGGCCAGTAACTCAGATACTAAGAACGAACCATACGTATTTGCCAATGAAGGTGAGATTTATTTAGTGTATTTACATAGCGCTAAGAAAACCACGTTAGATTTATCTTTGGATAAAGGTAACTATAGTGTTCGTTGGTTTAATCCGCGCACAGCTGGAAAATTAACCAAAGGAACTGTCACTAAAATTAAAGCTGGTAAAGTGGTTAGTATCGGTCAACCTAAAAAAGATAAAGACCAAGACTGGTTAGCTGTCATTAAAAAGCTATAAATCTTAATAGCAAACCGTAGTTAACGAAAACGACAGTGGTAAATTACCCCTGTCGTTTTTTGTTATATATATTCTGTTTATATGCCCCACACAATTTTGATGCTATTTTGTTGAATTTGTTGTACTTTATAAACTAATAAAATAGTTTATTTCGTAATATTGGAACCTTGTTAATGGCAAATTTTGCAGGCAGTAAAAACTTATCTCAAAGAATGACTAGTGAGTTGGGAAGAGCCATCGTTTGTGGCGAATACCCAAGAGATAAAAGTTTACCCACTGAAGCTGCTTTATGTGAAAAGTTTGGTGTTAGTCGCACGGCTGTCCGAGAAGCCATTAAAATGTTAACTGCCAAAGGGCTGATTTCTAGTAAGCCGAAGCAGGGCATTAGAATTATGCCAGAAGAAAGCTGGAATATTCTTGACCCAGAGATGTTGGCTTGGTCGCTAGAAGCAAAACCATCTTTAAGTGTACTCAAAGAGTTTACTCAAATGCGAATGGCTGTTGAGCCTGAAGCGTGTGCGTTAGCTGCTAGACATGCTAGTTCAGAGCGTTTGGCTGCTATAGAAGATGCATTAATTAGAATGGAAAAAGCTGTTGAAAACCATGACCTTAAAGCTGAATTAGAGGCTGATATTGATTTTCATGTGGCGATTCTTTACGCCAGTGAAAACCGTTTCTACATCCGTATGCGCGATTTCACTCAAACGGCATTAAATGTCAGTATTCAGCACACAACACCAGCTATTGCTAATCCAGAAGGTGTGATTGAAGAACATGCACGAATATTTAATGCAATAAAATCAGGTAATGCTGAACGAGCAAAAAATAGTATGTTTTTACTGATTGATGAAGCATTAAGTATCATTGAAGCCAAATTAGACAAAAGTTAAACTCTGTATTTTTCTCTGAGAAGTCACTTTTTAAATACTTCTCAGAAATCCCTTCATTTATTTATAATTAAACTCCATTAAGTATAAAAACAATCGTCATAATGTAATACAATATGCTTCAATGTGTTTTGTTACACGCCCAATAAAAATACCTAAAGTGTTCGATAAAAAGGGAGATGAATGAAGTGAAATTATTACCATTAAGTTTAATCAGCTTGAGTTTGTTGCTGGCTGGTTGTGCCAATACAGAAAAGCAGGTTGAAATCGAAATCGAAAAAGTTGTTCAAAATAAAAACTATAAGGAACAAAACGGTTTAGTTGTGATCGAAGCTGAAAATTTTTCTAGTCAAGTTTTATCCGATACTAGACGTTGGTTGGTATTTGATCAAACTGGCAATATCAGTGACGACGGGTTATTCGCTGATCCTGATACACCACATGCCGAAGGCGCGAGTGGCAACAGTTATATTGAAATTTTACCAGACAATCGCACAAATCATGATGAAGAACTCATAACCGGTGAAAATTTCATGCCTACAGCGGGTAAAATGGCTGTGCTGACTTATCCAGTATTTTTCACTCAACCCGGACGTTATTACATTTGGGGTAGGGCGTTTAGCACTGGGCCTGAAGATAACGGATTTCATTTTGGTTTAGATGGTGAGTGGCAAGAAAGCTCACAACGTTTACAGTTGTGTAAAGGTAAACATGAGTGGACTTGGTCCTCTCAACAAAGACGTCCTGCTAATCATTGCGGTACACCAAAAACATTGTGGATTGACGTTGAAACAGCAGGGCAACATACCTTAATGATGTCTATGCGTGAAGATGGCGCAGAGCTTGATAAGATTATTTTATCTAAAGATGAAGGCTTCACACCTGAAGGACTAGGGCCAGATGAAACCTTGTATCAATTGCCTAAATTGGTTGAAAAGAAGACTTATAAAAACATTAATAACTATGCTTATATTTTAAACTCAAAGGATGACTTTGAGTATGAAAATGGCACGTCAGATGTCTATTATTTCGATAAATGGCGCGGCGTATTAGGGATTAATGCAGGTAAGCCTGAACTAAGAAATAAATTCATTTCGGCTAGTTATACTCATAAAAAACCAAAACCTCAGTCATTTAACATGAAGTTAGTCACGTTAACTGAATTAGATGGTGAGTCTGAATATAAAGTACTACTTAATGGTAAGGTAATTGGCGAATTTAAAAATCCTGAAACCAATGTGGATTATGCAGAAGCTGAGTTTGATTTAGGTTTGGTTGAGCTGAAAAACGGTGACAAGTTAACCATACAATCGAATGCTGTCACCAACGGAAAGATCCCTGAAGGCGATATCACAGCCTTTGCCCGTGGCAGATGGAGAGGGGTGGTTTTACAACACCCTTAAGCAAAACTGTTTAATTTAAAAAAGCCAGCAAGGTAACGTGTCTTGTTGGCTTTTTTGTATCTAAATTATTTTACCGCCTGTCTAATTCATATTTCGGGTTAAATACGAGCAGTCGAAACAAAAGTGTTTACGGTTAAACGGCCTTTTTGGGGCGCTAAATTAATATTTTTTTCAGTGTCTTGGATAAAAGCGGAGTGCAAGATTGAGGTTGGATAGATGACTAACCGATTGGCAACGTAATCAATCACGTCAATTATTTCAAAGTGGTTAGTCGATTCAGTAAAAAAGCCTTTGTGAGTAAAAGGGTGTTCTTTTGCAAATCGTTCAGCAGAATTAACATAGTTTGAAACTCTGTCTGGAGTAATATTTTCAAACTTTGTAGGGATGTGACGATAAAAAGCGGTTCCACCAAATTGCCCTTCGTTTAAGTAATGCAGAACGGCTAATCTATTCTGCTCAGGCCCATCAAAGTGTGGGATACATTGATTTGGGTCGAGGTCTTTTTCTTTAGTTGTTAACAAAGATAAGGTCGATTCATCTACTTTAAAGCTAATGCTGTTATCGATAACCCCTTGTTTTCTATAAATATCACTTATGATATTACTGATCAGAGTTAAATAATGAGGATCATTTAGTGGTGTTCTAACACCCGGATAGGTGCAATTTTCAGGTGGTTTCTGATAGATGTTATTAGTGGCTAAATCAACTAAATGTTGCGTTGATTTAAGAAAATTATCAATAACAATAACCACTGTTTTTTCACTACCTACTTCAATAAGTTTGTAGGATAGTTCGTTACTTAATTCCATATTAATACCCATTGTTATTCCATCCTAAGATCCACATTATTTTTAACTCAAATAAAAAAGCCAGTCTAGTGATGACTAGACTGGCTTATATTACGATGACTCGTTAATAGTCGCTAGAATGTAGCACGAACGGCTAAACGGTATGTTGTACCAGTTGCCCATTCTCGTATAGTTCTAGACTTATTCGCTTCCCCTTCCATCGCGTTACCTTCGATTGGGAATCGGCTATCGCTTAGGTTGGTATAGTATTGTCTAAATATACGTTTACCTAAATTAACTGCATTAAAGGTAAAGGTTATAGCTTCGTTTAGTTTATAGGTTGCTGATAAATCTAACGTACCACCACCTTCGTTCCATAACGCTCCATCACGGAATGAACGTCTAGATAGTGAGTCTGTTCGATGGTTATAAGCTAAACGAATTAAATTACCGTCCTGCTCCCAGAATGTAGATAAGTTGTATTGGTGTTTAGATACATTCTCTAACGGTAATGAAGATAACTGCGTATCGATACCTATGACTTCTGCATCCGTTTTTGAGTCAGAGTAGGTATAGTTTGCTGCTACCCCTAAACCACTCAACAATCCAGGTAGGAAGTCATAGTTTTGGTTATAGCCAATTTCTAAACCTTGGTTCGTTCCACCTTTACCATTTCTGATAAGGTTTAGATTGATAGTGTCACACTGAGTAGACAAATCTAACGCGTTCGACTGCCATCTGTGACGGAAGTTTGGCGTACAATTAGGCTCTTCATAAACAGTTCTAGGTGAACCATCGTCATTTTTAGCAATTAAACCATCCGTTAATGGGTTCATTGCTTCAAGGCCTGCTTGATCTAGAGTAGAAACGTCTAACCAGTGAGAACTAATAGATGCAGTTTCTTCAAAGTTTGACATATCTTTATGGAATAAAGCGACACTTAATGCGCCCCCATCTTCAAAATACCACTCATAAGATAAATCTAAGTTATTTGATTCTAAAGCGATCAAATTTGGATTATTAATAGTTCCGTTTGAATTACCACCACCCCAAAGGTTTTGGTTCATAGTGTAACTTGGTTTTAACGAATCAATTCGAGGACGAGCCATAGTTTTTGAAGCAGCAAAACGTACCACTGTCTCTTCATCCAAATTGTAGTTTAAGGTCAAGCTAGGTAATAGGTTGTCGTACTCATTTGAGCCTGTTGCCATATATTGATCCGGATTTTGAGTGGCTCCTGGAAAGTACCAATAACGAGAACGAGTTTGAGCACTTTGGTCAAAGTTAGCATCAAAACAGTTTTGGCCATCTGCAGGTCCCCAGTTGCCATTTGCATCAATTGCGCCCGCAAGGTTGGCACCATCTCCGTAATCTACCCCATTGTTATATAATTGAGCATCAGTACATGCTGGAAGTGAAGAGTCTGTGGCAATTTCTAACAACTGGTAGTCGGAAGCGAAATTACCCGTGGCAAACTTAACGCCAGAAAAACCAAGACTATCAACGGCACTTTCTACGTAACGAACACCAATATTACCGGTTAACTCACCATCTAAGAATTCAAAATTCGTTTTAAGATAAATAGCTTTGTTTTCTAATTCAACTTGTCTGTCATTTGATAAGTCTGGACGAGTTCTCACGTCTCTATTAGTAAATAAAGCATCTAGTACTTTTGCGCCATCAATGGTAAACCAACCATCCGTTGCGTTATCTCTTTGATAACCCAAAATATCTAGGAAGTTTTCACCAAAAGGTGTTTGACCTTTTGTTACGTCTTGTAAACGAATGGACGCAATACCCACATCTAAGGCTGGACTGTTAGTTCCTTCTGGCACCCATGGAACAGGAACGCCTTGGAAAAAGTTGTTTTGGTTAAACACATCTTTATTACGTTTTTGATACTTACCACCAAACTCAATACTGGTAATGGGACCCCATTCGGTTTCATAATCAAAATCTAAGAAGATTTGTTTTTGTTCATCACTCATATCACGGTCACGGGTATTAACCTGTTGTAAGTGAATAGAGGCTAAATCATCAGGGTTAAAACCAGTCGTAACATTGTTGTCCGCATTGTCTTCACCGGCAGCACCTGTTTGACCAGGACCAAAGTCCACTAATCCAGTCCCAAACCTTGCTCTACAATGCCCTGATGTACAGTCGTAACCAACTGGTTCCAACGTATCTAAAGGTAAGTTTTCGATTAGTTCGTCATTAACATGCACGAAGTTATTCGTATTAATATAGGTGTAATAATCATCATCAGCGACGGTTTTAGAATATCCTGCTTTAAACTCCACTGTGAAAGCATCAGTAAAGTAATGTTTTACGTCAAAGCTATAAATTCGGTTAGTGGTTTCAATACCAGATTCTCTTTGTGCAATACGGCCTCGAGAAGAGCGAGCTAATACTTTTTCAAACATTTGATTGTCTGGGTTATACACTAACCAAGGATCGTTACCTGAAATAAGTGGATCTGCGTCTGTATAGGCTGATTGAGGGCCTAATAGAGTAAAGGTATTTTCATCTGTAACAACAAATTGATCCGACATAGTCACATCAAAAGTAATTTCTGTTTCTTCTGTTGGTTGCCACTGTAATGCTGCGGTAAAACCGTCACGTTCCAGTTTATTGTTAAATAATGCGTAACCATTTTGACCATTTACATAACCGGTAAGTGGGCCTTCAATAACAGCACCAGTATTGGCGTCTATTGCATGAGGGAAGGTTTTTACTTCATAGTTATTGGTAAAGAATGAATCTTTACGATAAGCCTGTGATTCTGAGTAAGCAGTAATGTAGAAACCTAAGGTATCGTCTAAGAACTTCTCTGAAAACGAGGTCGATATTTTATAATCTTCATCGTCAACAAAATTGCTGTATCGGCCTTGTATCTCCACAACTCGTTTGTTTTCACTCGAGTCTAAAGGACGAAATGTCTTCAAAATTACGTTTGCGCCCAAACTACCTTCATTTTGGTCGGCTGTGGCTGTTTTTAGTACTTCAATTGAATTTAATATATCAGAAGAATAGGCACTTAAATCAACGGTTTGGTTTTCGCTACTACTGGTTAGTGTTACACCATTTAAACTAATCACGTTTAAATCTGGGCTGGCACCCCGCACACTAATGGTGGTTGAATCACCGCCATCTGCAGCACCACCGCCACGTTGAATCGATACACCAGTAATACGTTGTAATGCTTCACCGATATCCTGATCTGAAGACTTACCTATGTCCTCAGAAAAGATCGAGTCACTAACACCATCACTTAATCGTTTATTGTTTAAAGAGCGTAATAAACTCCCCTTAAAACCTTTTACTTCGATAACTTCTACATCGTCATTGCTCTCTGTTGATTGAGCATGTAGATAACCAGCATTACCACATAATAAAATGGGTAACAGTGCCTTCGTCAATGGGTTTAATTTAAAACTACTGTTCATGTGAGCCTTCCTTTGTGTTTACAAATAATTGCGTGTCTTTATATTTGAATTACACATAATATACACATGTAAATTTTATGTAAAGATATGAGATGAAATTAATTTACATTAAAATGTAATCTGTTAACAAAGGACTAAAGGGATAAGTAATGTTGACTATGAGTATAATGCGATGAATTTTTAATATTACTAAGTCAAATTTGTTTAAAAATATAAGGGGAGAGGAAGACAATTTTTAGGTCATTTTGATTGAAGGATATAGAACGTTAAAATCTCTAATCCACTAGTAATAATTGACTTTTCAGTGAGGTAAGTATCTGTTTCAAAAAACGATTGTTTATAGTGTTCTAAGGTCTTTCATCTAATAAACCTGAAAAGTTAATTGTTTTTATGGTCTTCATGAAATGAGTCAACTAGTAGTCAAAATTAAAATGCTTATTCGGTAACTTCCCATATTAACTTCTTTATTAAATACCTAGGTTCTTTAACTATATAAAAAATATTTTTTGCTGGTAAAATAAGGGCTTGGGGTTTACTTCATTAGTTTTAATTCATTGCATTAATAAAGAAATTAAGGACCTAATATGAATATACCGGATGACAATAAGATTAAAAAATTCGTTATTGTTGGTGGAGGGACTGCCGGTTGGTTTTCAGCTGCTATTTTAGCCAGAGCTTTACTCAATACAGGTTGTAAAATTGAGTTGGTAGAGTCACCAAATGTACAAACTATTGGGGTAGGGGAGGCGACTATACCTTCAATAATCGATACCCTTAATTATTTAAAGATTCCTCTTCAAGAATTTATCAAAGAAACCAACGCTACCTTTAAACTAGGTATCAAATTTACCGATTGGCATACGATAGGTGAACACTATTGGCATCAGTTTGGTTATGTAGGTGGAAAAATAGACAATCGGCCTTTTTATCAGCATTGGTTAAAATACAAAATGTTTGGTGGAAAAAATAAATACACAGATTTTTCTCCATCCGTGGCTATGGCTAAAAAAAACAAATTTCATATTGGTGACCCTAATAAGCCAAATAACCTAACGGCTTCAACTTATGCATTTCACTTTGACGCCGGTCTCGTAGCTGAATATTTAACAGGGTATTCAACTAACAATGGTGTGATGCATACTAAAGCTCACGTAAGACAAACTAATTTGACCAATAAAGGTTTTATTGAATCACTCACACTGGATAACGGTAAAGTCATTCAAGGTGACTTCTTTATAGATTGCACAGGGCAACAAGCGTTATTGATTGAAAAAGCATTAAAAGTAGATTTAGAAAACTGGCAAGAGTTTCTGCCTGTTGACCGAGCGATTGCCGTGCAGACAGAGAACTTACAAGATTATCCGCCATATACAGAATCTATAGCTCATAAACATGGTTGGAGGTGGAAAATTCCACTGCAAAACAGAACAGGTAATGGATATGTATATTGTAGTGAATATTGTGATGATGAAACGGCTAAACAGGTTTTACAAGATAATATAGTTGGAGAAATGCTGACCGAGCCTAGAGTGATTAAGTTTACAACTGGAAAGCGGGATAAGATTTGGTTCAAAAATTGTCTTGCAGTTGGCTTGTCATCTGGATTTTTAGAGCCCTTAGAGTCAACTAGTATTAGCCTAATCATAAAGGGAGTGATGGATTTTGTTGATAGCTTGCCAGACAAAAATTGTAACCAAGCTACGATAGACGAATATAATCGATTAATGGACATTGAATATGAATGTATTAGAGATTTTCTGGTATTACATTATTGTCAGTCTTCTCGAACTGATTCTAATTTCTGGTTAATGTGGAAAGACCGTCAAATTCCAGATACTTTAAGTAAAAAGTTGGCGTTGTTTCAAGAGCAAGGGCGTTTGATAGAGAACCAATTAGACCTATTCACGTCAGATAGTTGGTACGCTGTTTTAGAAGGGATGGGAGTATTTCCAAAAAGTTATGATCCGCTAATTGATGCTTCGAACTTTTCTAGTATTAACGATTATTTTGTTAAGTACTTGTCTGACTTAGATAAAAGTGTAGATCTATTAATGTCACATGAAAGCTTTGTAAAAAGAGTAACAGGATAAACTAAAATTAAACTGTTGATAAAAAAGCCCTCATATTGAGGGCTTTTTATTTTTAGAGTTTTAGGTTTACTCTAATTAAAAGGTTGCACGTACCGCTAAGCGATATGTAGTACCTGTTACCCATTCACGAATGGTTCTAGATTTATTCGCTTCACCTTCCATTGCATTACCTTCAATATTGAAGCGGGTATCTGTTAGGTTGGTGTAGTATTGTCTAAATACACGTTCTCCTAAATTTACCGCGTTAAAGGTAAATGTTACCGCGTCATTCAGCTTATATGTAGCTGACAAGTCTAAAGAGCCACCTCCTTCGTTCCATAATGCACCTTGACGGAATGAACGTCTTGATAATGAATCGGTTCTATAGTTATAAGCTAAACGAACTAGATTACCATCTTGCTCCCAGAATGTTGAAAGGTTGTATTGGTGTTTAGATACATTCTCTAATGGTAGAGAAGATAATTGTGTATCAAAGCCAATTACTTCAGCATCAGTAGTTGAATCAGAGTAGGTATAGTTTGCTGCAACACCTAAACCTGCCCATACACCTGGTAAAAAGTCGTAGTTTTGATTGTATCCAAGTTCAATACCTTGGTTTTTACCACCTTTACCATTCCTAATTAAGTTTAAGTCGATGGTGTCACACTGGGTAACGAACTCAAC
This sequence comes from Paraglaciecola sp., assembly GCF_051252315.1. Classification (GTDB taxonomy): domain Bacteria; phylum Pseudomonadota; class Gammaproteobacteria; order Enterobacterales; family Alteromonadaceae; genus Paraglaciecola. The sequence continues at coordinate 18,555 of NZ_JBPOFP010000055.1, forward strand.
TGCATTTGATTGCCATCTATGACGGTAGTTTGGCATACAGCCTGGCTCTTCAAATACGGTTTTAGGAGACCCATCATCATTTTTAGCAATTAATGCTTCAATAGGATCCATTGCTTCTAGACCTGCTTGGTCAAGGGTCGATACATCTTGCCAATGGGAGCTTATTGATGCAGTTTCTTCAAAGTTTGACATATCTTTATAGAATATTGCTGCACTAATGGCGCCGCCATCGTTGAAATACCACTCGTAAGATAAATCAATATTATTAGACTCTAAGGCAATAAGCCCTGGATTATTGATAGTACCATTTGAGTTACCACCACTCCATAAACTGTAATTCATGGTATAGCTAGGTTTTAATGAATCGATTCTTGGGCGTGCCATAGTTTTAGATGCGGCGAAACGTAAAACAGTTTCTTCGTCTAAATTATAGTTAAGGGTTAAGCTCGGTAATACATTGTCGTAATCGTTAGAGCCTGTTGCCATATATTGATCTGGGTTGTCAGAGTCAGTAGTGGCATCCCAGTATCTTGAACGAGTTTGGGCGCTTTGGTCAAAGTTTGCATCAAAACAACTTTGGCCATCTGCAGGCCCCCAATTTCCATTAGCATCATAAGCTCCAGCTAAGTTAGCACCATCGGCATAATCTACGCCGTTGTTATATAACTGAGCACCAGTACAAGGAGCTAAAGAACTATCAGTAGCAATTTGGATTAAAGAGTAGTCTGAAGCAAATTGATTTAAATCATATTGAACACCAGAGAAACCAATACTATTAACGCCACTTTCAACGTAACGTATACCAATATTACCCGTTAGATCTCCATCTAATAATTCGAAGTTCGTTTTTAGGTAAATTGCCTTATTTTCTAATTCAACTTGTCTATCGTTTGATAAGTTAGGTCGTGTTCTTACATCTCTGTTAGTAAATAGAGCATCAAGTGCTGCAGCACCATCTATGGTAAACCAACCATCAGTGGCATTATCGCGAGCGTAGCCAAGCTTAGCTAAAAAGTTATCGCCAAAAGGGGTTTGCCCTTTTGTTACTTGAGATAATTGAATTGAAGCTATACCAACATCAAGGCTAGGGTTGTTAACACCATCTGGAACCCATGGTTGTGGAACGTTATCAAAGAAGTTATTTTGGTTAAATACGTCTTTATTACGTTTTTGATACTTACCACCAAATTCAATGCTAGTAATAGGTCCCCAATCTGTTTCATAGTCAAAATCTAAGAACACCTGTTTCTGTTCATCGCTCATGTCGCGATCACGTGTATTCACTTGTTGTAAATGAATAGAGGCTAAATCGTCAGGGTTGAAGCCGGTCGTAACACTGTTATCAGCGTTATCTTCACCTTGGGCGCCAGTTTGCCCTGGGCCAAAGTTTACTAATCCAGCCCCAAACCTAGCGACACAATGTCCAGAGGTACAGTCGTAACCAACAGGTTCCAACGTATCTAAAGGCAAGTTTTCGATTAGCTCGTCATTAACATGCACGAAGTTATTCGTATTAATATAGGTGTAATAATCATCATCAGCGACGGTCTTAGAATACCCTGCTTTGAATTCCATCGTGAATTCGTCAGTAAAGTAGTGTTTTACGTCAAAGCTATAAATTCGGTTAGTGGTTTCAATACCAGATTCTCTTTGTGCAATACGGCCTCGAGAAGAGCGAGCCAATACTTTTTCAAACATTTGATTGTCTGGGTTATACACTAACCAAGGATCATTACCTGAAACCAATGGATCAGCATCTGTATAAGCTGATTGAGGGCCAAGTAGTGTGAAGGTGTTTTCATCAGCAGTGACAAATTGATCCGACATAGTCACATCAAAAGTAATTTCGGTTTCTTCGGTTGGTTGCCATTGTAATGCAGCGGTAAAGCCATCACGTTCAAGTTTGTTATTAAACAAGGCGTAACCATTTTGGCCATTTACATAGCCAGTGACTGGCCCATCAATTATTCCACCCGTATTAGCATCAACCGCGTGTGGGAAGGTTTTAACTTCAAAGTTATTGGTAAAAAATGAATCTTTACGATATGCCTGAGTTTCAGAATACGCTGTGATATAAAACCCTAAAGTATCATCTAAGAATTTCTCAGAAAATGAGCCTGATATTTTGTAATCTTCATCATCAACAAAATTACTATATCGACCTTGAAGTTCTAAAACCCGTTTATTTTCGTTTGAATCTAGTGGACGGAATGTTTTTAATATTACGTTAGCGCCTAAGCTACCTTCATTCTGGTCAGCAGTAGATGTTTTTAATACTTCAATTGAGTTTAATATATCAGAAGAATAAGCGCTTAAATCAACGGTTTGGTTTTCGCTACTACTGGTCAATGTTACGCCATTTAAACTAATGACATTTAAGTCGGGGCTAGCTCCACGAACGGTAACTGTTGTTGAGTCTCCGCCATCTTCTGCACCACCGCCACGTTGAATAGACACACCAGTAATACGTTGGAGGGCTTCACCAATGTCTTGGTCTGCTGATTTACCAATATCTTCAGAGAATATAGAGTCACTAACTCCATCACTTAATCTCTTGTTATTGAGTGACCGTAATAGGCTTCCTTTAAAACCTTTAACTTCAATTACTTCTACACCTTGGTCTTTGTTTGCATCTTGTGCACTTGCGAGGCCAGGTGCGCCTAGAAATATTGGCATCATCGCTAAGGATAATGCACTTTTGTTGAATTTTTTCGTCATATTGTGTTGTCCATCATGTGAGTTTATATATGAATTTGTGTCTTCATAAGCGCTATGCGCAACATGATGTTAACAAGTGTAAATGTTATGTAAAGAGTTAGTTTTTATGTGGAAAACCGTGGGTTTAACCTTTTAATGTCAATTGTAGACTATTTAAAGTGGGCTGTTTTTTAAATATAAAAAGGTAAGTCTTGTGAAATTATATATATGTTAACCAGAGTGGTGATTAAGTGTTGTAGAGTTGTTCGGAGAGGTGTATGTGCATGCGCATTTTTATATATGAACTTCCTTTAGTCTAAAAAATTATACAGTTATATTCCTATTATAAAATTTTTATAGTTTTGAATATATTGTGAAAAATATCTGTTAATTTATTTTATTTTGTTGCTGTATGTGACACATGATGGGTTGCAGTTTATTATTTGGGGTCATCAAAATACCAGTGAGGAGGCTTTGAACCTTGAAACAGTGAATTTGGAAAACAGGCAATATGGTTTCCTAACAAACATCCAAGAGCGAATGATGTTAAGTTTTCACCATAGAAAGCTAGCGAACTTATATTTTTAAGCCGTTTGCTTTTAACATTATCTAAATGTGGTCTTCCCATTTGATGAGTTTTATAGGCGTCTTCCACCCAATCTAAATGGTCTGTGTCGTTATCTTCAAGGACTACTTGGCTCTCACCTGTATCTGGGTTAACTCTAAGTACCGTATTGCTAACTATGCTAGTCACCCACAAATATCCTTCTGTATCCATTGTAAGGCCATCGGGGAAAATTCCCTTTCCGTATTTTGCTATTACTTTAGGTTCTCTTAGTTGATTGTCATCACCAACAAGATAACGGATGGTTTCTCTCGTAAACGTGGCGTTTACATATAAGGTTTTACCGTCTTCGGTGACGTACACTTCATTCGTATAACCAATATTGTCAGCTACGATACGAGCCTGACCATTTTCAGCTTTATCTGTTTCAATTAGGGCAATATACCCATCACTTACATCACTTCGATAAGCCTTCGATCTTGGTTGTTGACGCGTACTAACCGTTAACCAAAGTCTGTCTTGATGATCCAAATAAATAAAGTTACTCGGAGGCAGTGGTTCGCCATTTATATGAGTGACAAAGGGCGATACCTCTCCATTGGGTTTAAGTAAATAAACACCGCCACTATCATCGCCTAAATGAGCAATGAGAAAGTCGCCATTTTTAAGTAAACAAATGCCGTTTGGTTTTAGCACAGGGCATGTGTCATTAGGTTTACCTAATATTAACTCTGAGTCTCCATTGGGAGATATCTTACAAACACCTCCTCGAAAATCAGCGGTGTAGAAAAAACCAGCTTGGGTGGCTAAAACGCATTCAGGACGGACTAGGTCATGTCCAATAGATTGTAATTCAGAGAGAGTGTGCATAATTTACCGCTATGTAAATGAAATCTTTTGCTGTTCAGTCGCAGATTGATAAACCGCTTCTTCAAGTTGAATATTGGTTAGGTAGTCTTTACCTGTATTCTCAAGTCTTGTACCTGTCAAAAAGTGATTAACTATGTGTTCAATGGTATTAAACACACAGTCTCCACCAAAATTCTGATCTTGAATGGGATAGGGCAATTCTATGGGAGTGACTTCGCCGAATTTTCTTAGCCACACTTTGGCTTCCCCATCTAGGGTCAGCTCACCTAATGTGCCAGCTATGTTCAATTCACCCATAGTACGTCTAGGGTTAGAAGTAGGGTGGTCTAACAATCGGTTTCCGTCGAATATAGCGCGTAGATTATCCCCAAAATCAAACAAAATAATGCCTGAATCTTCGCCCTTAATGTGCGGATTACATCGTCTTAAATCGGCATACAGTGATTTAGGTTCGCCAAATAAATAACGGAAGGTATCGATAAAGTGAATGGCTGTTTCGTGTACCAAAAATTTGGGCATTTGTTGAAAGTAGGGTTGTCGAGAGAGGTAGGCTTCAGGACCTTGTCCGTCACCTGTTCTAAGTCTAAACTCTGCGTTCAGAACGTCTCCTAATACCTGACTCTCCAACACTTGTTTTATTTTTCGATACCAAGGCATAAAGCGAAAGTTTTCATGCACAATAAGTTTTATACCCGCTTGTTCGGCTATTTCAACCATTTGTTGCGCCACTTCTATGGTTTCACCAAAGGGTTTTTGACAGATCACATCTATGCCAAGTTTGGCGGCAATTTTGACTGCGTTTAAATGTGTAGCTGGCGGCGTAATGATGTCGACTAAATCAGGTTTGGTTTCACGCAATAATGCTTCTAAGTCACTTGAACTATTTGGTATCTTGTACTTTTGGGCAAATTCCTCTGCCGATTTTATGCTTCTATTACAAACACCTACAAGATTCACTTGATCTAGTCTAGACCAAGCTTCGTAATGAAATTGACTAAAGTACCCTGTACCAGAACACACAACATTTAAAGTTTGTTTACTCACTTCTTGTCCTTAAACTTGAATTTGTTGGTTAACTTAGCCAATAAACCTTTGAACCATTTGAATTGCGCTAAAATAAACAAGCTCATTACTAATACCAAAATCACAGCGACTGGGCGTTCAAACATAGGCAGAAAGCTCCCTTCGCTTAATAATAAAGCACGACGTAAACTTTCATCTGCCATGCCGCCTAATACCAAACCAATGACCATAGGCGAAATAGGGAACTTCATCTCACCTAATATAAATGCAATGATGCCGATGGGTACCATTAGGTATAGGCTAAACATATTTAGGTTAAGGGCATAGGCGCCTAAAATACACAGTACCGCAACGACTGGGATAAATAGAGAGGTAGGCAGTTGCAGCACTTTCAAAACCTGTTTAGCCATGAGTAACCCATTAGCCCACATGGCAAAAGAGGCCAACACCATAATCGCTGTCACTTCTAACAAAAAATTAGGATGGTCAATCTCAATGCTTGGTCCAGGTGTTATGCCATGTAACAACAAAGCCCCTAACAACATGGCGGCAGGTGGACTGCCTGGGATCCCTAAAGTTAAAAGTGGAATTAAGGCGCCACCAACACAGGCATTATTGGCTGTCTCAGAAGAAACAATAGCGGTTTCAGAACCTTTACCAAACTCGGCTTGTTGTTCTTTTGTGCTGGTTTTTTTGGCCGTTGAATATGACACCCAACCGGCAATATCTTCACCCACACCTGGCACGGCGCCAACCCCAACCCCAATGGTTGCAGAACGAAATATGTGTTTGATATTACGTTTAATGGCAGAAAACTCAGGCATGATGTTACCAACGAAAGCTGGAGGCGTTGTTTGAGTTTTAGTGGTTAACGCTCTAATTACTTGTGGTATGCCAAAGGCGCCAATTAATACGGGGACGATTTCTAGTCCACCATCTAATTGAGGCTGATCAAATGTATACCTAGGGAAAAACTGTAAAGCATCTCTGCCTATAGTGGCTAAAAACAGTCCAAGTAAACCTGTTATCCAACCTTTGATGACTAAATCTGGTGAGGTCAAACTTCCACTTAATACTATGCCTAACAGCGCTAATAAAAAGAACTCCCACGAGGTAAATTGCAAGGCTAAACTGGCAATGAATGGAGACAGAGTCACTAAGAACAATAATCCAATAATCGTTCCAATAAATGAAGCCGTTGTGGTTAAACCTAGTGCTTTACCAGCCAACCCTTTTTGAGTTAATGGATAACCATCCATAGCTGTCGCTGCAGCTGCCGGAGTACCTGGAATATTGATGAGAATGGCCGGATAAGAACCTCCATAAATGGCACCGACATACAAACCTAATAAAGCGAGTAATGCCGTGTCTGCGCCTAATCCGTAAGTTAAAGCGGTTAACAAAGCGACACCTAATGTGGCGGTTAACCCAGGCATGGCACCAAAAATAATACCCAAGAAACTGGCAACAAATAAAATGATCAGATTCGATGGTGTACTGACCAAATCTATTAAAATACTAAAAAATTGAGAAAATTGTTCAATCACAACTAAATCCCTAACTGTTCGTAAATCAACCAATTGAGAAAGTTGATTACATTGCCATATTCCACGGGCATGGGTACATATAATAGAAAACTGAATATCATGATTAAAATGAGAGGCACTACCAATACAGCAATTAAATTATAAATGACTTTTGTTTTATCAATTTTAACCCCTGCGATAATTTGCCATAGGGTAAGCAATATAAGTGTTAAAGCAGAACTTAGATCGCAATACAAAATGCTGGATTCTAGGTCATTTATATCCAAAATAGTCAGGCTAGGGTCTTCATTTAATGTGGTGCGTACCGTGATTAATGTGGCCATAAGTAACATATTGGCTGCAATAACCGTTTGCCTCGCCTGTTTGAGCTGCAAATAAAATATGGCAGTTAACGAGCTTAAAAATACGGTAGTGGCTAAGTAAAAATCGGTAGCAGGGATCAATACATAGACGTAAATTACTAACAGTCCAATAATCAGCCATCTGTCACGCACTTCCTGTTCGGCTCTATTTCCAAACCAATGCGAAAGGCTAAAGAAGTGCTGACTTCCCTGTTGTTTAACCGAGCTAACTAATAAAGAGATACAGCATAAAAATAAAGCACTTAGCAATATTAACGGGAACAATGCAGGGGATACATACCATTGGTTTTCAACCCCTCCGTAACTTCCAGACATGGGAAATGACAAAGTGAGTTTGAGTATGTAGGCCAATAAAACCAGCAAGACAACGACAAATTTAAAGTCATATTGCCTATAGGTTTGCTGGTTGTTTTTCTCGTTGCTCTCGGACTTCGAGGCGTTTTCGGTCATTTTATTAATCTTTTAGTTTTAGTTTTAGTTTTAATTTTTAATTAATTGGGTTTTGCGATGCCAAACTTAGCAGGCGATATTTTATTGGCACCTAAACTATCAAGTGTCCAAGTGAATATTGACTCTAATCGACTAAATTCTTGTTCCGCTTTTTCCCCTGATAAACCTGATAGTTCGTAATGGTTCAACTTAGCCCATTCTTGAACTTTGGAGGATTGAAGCGCCTTAGTAAATGCTTTGGCTAGGGTGCTTTTAACTTCATCAGGCGCTTTGCGGTTAATAGCAAAACCAATCGCTTGGCTTAAAGGTAAACGTTCGGCCAAGGTAGGGTAGGAATCAAACGCAGTGGCTATTTCTCCTACTTCTTTTAAGGTGTAACTATCTGGATGTAACATAGCTAAAGCCCGTAGTCTTTTTCCTCTTAATAAAGCCGCTTGTTCAGCCATAGAGGTAATAACAAAGTCTACTTCTTTTGTAATAGTAGCGGTTTGAGAAGGGGCTGAACCTGGGTAAGGAATGTATTTAAATTTTGCACCTGTTGCTTTTTCTAACTCAAGTAAATAAATGTGATGGATCCCACCCATACCCCCAGCAGCCGCCTTAACCGACTTACTTTTGGCAGCCTTGATCAAATCGTCAAGAGTTTTGTATGGTGAATCATAAGGAACCGAAATAACATCTGGTGAACTGCCCACAATAAACGGCGACCAAACATTAAATTTTTCTTTCCAGCCGCCATTAACACCAGCTACGACATTAGAGCTAGAAATGCCTACCAAATTGTAGCCATCTGCACGTTTTCTTAATACCGAATTCATGCCGATAGAGCCAGCTACGCCGCCAGTTTTATTGACAACATTGACACGAACACCGAGTTCTTTGGCCATTTCAGCCATTAACATACGGTTAATCGAGTCAGTACCACCTCCTGCTGACCACACGACTGTATTGGTAATAGGTCGAACAGGGTAGGCACGTTTGGCATTAGCTTGTATAGAGACAATACAAAGTACAAAACTTAACAGATAGACCACTTTTTTCATTATTATCGGTTCCCAATTTTTAAGATTAAATTACAACTTTGCTAATTCAGAAAATACTTTATCACTGATTACTTTTGTACCAGACTTTCCACCTAATTCATAAGGTAATAGTTCTTCACTGGCATAAGCATTTTCTACTGCCTTATTAATCAAAGTCGCACCTTTAATCAATTGCTCGTTGTTGTGTTGATGTCCTAACCAATTAAGCATCATTGCGCCAGATAAAAACATGGCTGTTGGATTGGCTTTTCCTTGGCCAATAATGTCAGGGGCTGTGCCGTGGCATGGTTGGAATACCGCTTTGTCAAAACCAATGTCAGCAGAAGGAGCCATACCCATGCCACCCATTAATCCCGCGCCTAAGTCAGACAATATGTCTCCAAACATGTTTTCAGTGACTAACACATCAAACTGCCAAGGTTTAGCGACTAGTTGCAATGCTGCCGCATCTACATAGATATGATCAGCTGTTATGTCGGTATGGTTTTTAGCGCGTTCATCAAATACTTGACGCATAAAGTAAAAAGAACCCAAAACATTGGCTTTATCTACACAAGTCACTTTGCCTTGGTAGCCTTGGGATTTACGTTGTTTTGCTAAATCAAAAGCAAAATCAAATACACGTTTACAACCTTGATAACTTATTTTTTGTGTGTCGTAAGCAGCCGCTGAATCGCCTTCACCTTCAATTTTAAAGGTTTCTCTGCTGGCAAATAAACCCTCTGTACTTTCTCTTATTAAGATGAAGTCTAAGTTTTTAGCTGCTTCAGACGTTAGAGGTAAGGGTAAACCTGGCATCGTTTTAACCGGGCGAACACCGGCAAAAAGATCCATTTTTTCTCGTAACTCTAACTGAGGTGCTATTTCACGGCCATCAGGATAACGAATGCTAGGCAATCCCATACAGGCTAACAAAGTTGCGTCACTATTAAAGGCATGGTTCATCGCGTCTTCAGGTAGTGAAATGCCAGTTTCTTTATAATGAGCTGCACCAGCTGCAAAGGAAGCAAAATCTAAATCGACTTGACCGACCTTAGAAGCCACTTCATTTAATAGGTCTAGGCATATTTCAGTAATTTCATGGCCAATGCCATCACCGGGTAAAACTGTGATTGTAAAATTTGTTTTTGTCATATCTCTCTAACTTTCTCTATATTTTTTATTCAATTGTAATATAATATCTTTCATTGTTGTAAATATAAAGTATAAGGTTTATTAATGCTATACATATTGTTAGGTAAAAAATGAATAACAAAGTAGTTTTAAGTCCTTGGTTGGGATGTATTGCTGATGACTATACTGGAGCCACAGATTTAGCCAGTTTTTTGGTGGCGAGTGGTTTACGCACCATTCAGTTAAATGGATTACCTGAAGAAAATGAACAGATTGATTTATCTGCCTATGATGCAATTGTAATCGCATTGAAATCCAGAACCTGTGCAGTCACTAAAGCGGTGTCCGATAGTATTCAAAGCGCAGAGTTTTTACTTCAACAAGGCTGTCAGAAGTTCTTTTTCAAATATTGCTCCACCTTTGACTCTACCCAAGAGGGTAACATTGGCCCGGTCATTGACGAATTAATGAATAAATTAGACGTTAAAAGTACGGTTGTTTGTCCGGCATTACCGGTTAATGGTAGAACAGTCTATAAAGGCGATTTGTATGTAAACGGTCAACCATTACATGAAAGCCCAATGAAAGATCACCCTTTAACGCCAATGGGAGATTCAAACCTAAAACGTTTACTTGAAACTCAAGGTAGCGGGTCGGCAAGTGTGATTAACCTTAACGTGATTGAAAAAGGCGAACAAGCGATTGTTGAAGCGCTCGAAAATGCGAGTCAAAGTGCTCAATATATTGTTTTAGATGCTTTAATTACAGAACACTTAACCCACATTTCTCATAGTGTGAAAGCGTTTAAGTTAATCACCGGGGGATCAGGGTTAGCGACTGATCTTGCACGAGAATTTGTGGATCTTGGTGGTAGTCTTGATAAAAATGATAAGCAAAGTGAACAAAATGTCTCACCTGTTTTAATTTTTAGCGGTAGCTGTTCAGCCATGACCCAAATACAAGTGTCTGAATACAAAAAAGACCACCCAGCACTTCAATTAAACCCAATTAAAATTGCAAATGGCGAACAATCGATAGAAGACATTAGTCAATGGATGTTTGATAATATTGCTCAAAGTCCTTTGATTTATGCCAGTGCTGATGCCGAAACCGTTAATTTAGTGCATAAAGAATTAGGCAAGAATGAAGCTGCACAGCTGGTTGAACATACCTTTTGTCAATTAGCTGAAATGGCTAAAGAACGTCAAGTACGTAATTTTATCGTCGCTGGCGGGGAGACCTCCGGTGCTGTAGTAAAAGCCCTCAATATTCGTGGCTTTGAAATTGGTCAAAGTATCGTGCCTAGTGTTCCAATTGTAACGACCTTAGAAGAAAGACCAGTTAGTTTAGCCTTAAAGTCAGGTAACTTTGGCCAACAAGACTTTTTCAGTAAAGCAAAAAGGAAAATGACATGTTCCTAGAAGAAAACCAGGCGAAAGAACAAATTGTCGCTTTTGCAAAATCTATTTTTGACCGAGGATTAACCTCTGGTGCCTCAGCCAATATGAGTGTACGAATTGAAGAAGGCTGGGTCATGACGCCGACCAATACCTGTTTTGGCTTTTTGAATGCTGATGAGTTATCTGTCGTGGCGTTAGATGGCACCTTATTGAAAGGTTTACCACCATCTAAAGAGTTTAGATTGCATAAAGCCATGTATGACAAAAGGCCCGATGACAGGTGTATTATTCACCTACATTCTACTTATGCGACAGCGTTATCTTGTTTACCTGCTGAAAATGCAAATAACGTAGTGCCGACGTACACGCCATATTTAACTATGCGTTTAGGGCCAATCGCTATGGTGCCGTATTTTGCCCCCGGCGATGATCATTTAGCAGAAGCTGTAGGTGAAATTGCTGCCGATCACCCTGGGATTATTATGGCTAATCATGGCCCAATTGTTTCTGCACAGACTGTAGAATCATGTGTATACGGCATGGAAGAATTAGAAGAAAGTTGTAAATTAGCGCTTTTGTTGCAGGGCTTGCCTGCCAATAAACTCACTAATGAACAAATAAGTACTTTATTAACTCGGTTTAAAAAATAAGAGACAAATTTATGTATGTAGTCACTGTTAAATTTGATGTAAAACCAAACAGATTCGATGAGTTTTTGCCGTTAATGTTAAAACAAGCGGATGATTCATTAAGTCTTGAAGAAAATTGTCTGCAGTTTGATGTAAGCCGCGCAGAAGATAAACCAACGCTTATTTATTTGTATGAAATATATCGTACAAAAGAAGACTTTTCGGCCCATTTAGCCACGCCCCATTTTTTAGGGTTTGCCACCAAAGTGGGCGATATGGTGATAGACAAACAAGTCGAGTGTTTTGAAACATTCAAAGCCGCTTTTAATTAGAACAAAAAGCATACAGCAAAGATCAACACGCTCTAATACTGATTTATTTTGGATTGGTATTATCATTTTTAAAAAGATAGAGGCTGGTTTGAGCCTCTATTTCAATTAATTCAATTTTTCTGCTCAAAAATAACCCAGTCAACCTTGTTTCGCTTTGGCTTTATGTTTGAATGATTTATGCTGGGGTCAATATTTAAATATGTTATTAAATAAAGATCATGAAGTTGCTTAAACGTAAAAGAACATCGCAAACCCAAAAGAAGCAAAAGAAACCTGTTCTTATTATGTGCCGTTGTGGTGGCAAAGCGAATAAACCCAAACCTGTCGAAAGGTGTCAAGACAGGTGGATAATTACTTGTCAGGTAGAGCGTTGTTTTGCTACCAATATTGGTCAAGGGTTAATCGACACTATTAATGGCTGGAATCGACTCAGTGCCCACTTTTATCGTTAGGGATACGATTAACTTTTATAAGAGGTTTTATTTTGATTGAATTGTTACTTGTTGATGACCACGAATTAGTCAGAACGGGCGTGAGGCGTATTCTCGAAGATATCGATGATTTTAACGTGGTTGCAGAAGCGACTAACGGCGAAGATGCAGTAAAACTTTGTCGTAAACATGCACCAGATTTAGTCTTGATGGATATGAACATGCCCGGTATGGGTGGGTTAGAAGCGACTAAACAAATATTACGTTTTTCTGAAGATACACGCGTGATTGTATTATCTGTCTACAAAGAAAACCCAATTCCCGCAAAAGTGATGCAAATGGGCGCTTCAGGATACTTAACCAAAG
>NZ_JBPOFP010000056.1:0-30766 GCF_051252315.1 Paraglaciecola sp.
GCCATTAGTACTTTTACAATCTTTAGCGCCCCTTCTCCATCACCTCGACCAAAACGAAAAACTAAGTCGCTTTTTCCATCCTTATTTAAGTCTTCTGTTGCCACTCCTTCAGAATTTTTAGGTAGGTCAAGTTTTTGAGTTAACGCTCGTTTAGCAAAAAATCGTTTGCCGCCTGGTTCGGCATACAAGACTTTAATTTTATCTGTACCGTCAGAATAAACGATGTCCTTTAAATCATCTGCATTGACGTCAATGACTTTGGTTAATGGTTGACCCGTTGTACCAGAAGATAAACTGAAGGTCATTTCGACTTCTTGGTTCATGACAGGTTTATTAGAAAAGTGACCATTATCATCCATGCTAAATATTAGATTGTCTTGATCAATACTTCCCGACAGCAAGGCCCCAATGATTTGAGATACCCCAATATCAAATGAAGATACAACCACCTCTAATTTGTCATCTCCTTGCAAGTCGACAAAATACAGCCCATTTAAGGTATCAGTGGAGGTAACTTGTGTGTCAGCTTGAGCTGCATAATGCAGCTTATTATCGGTAACCTTCCCATAATAGAATTCATAATTAATCGTTTTATCTAACACACCTGAACTTTGTGTGTATTTAATCGCTACATCAGGAATTTTATCGCCATTCACATCTTTGATTTTATCGACTTTTCTATGAATAAGATTGCTTTGATTTAGCTGCTGTCCGTTTTCGTCCTTAATGTCCCACCATTCAAGCCCAACGGCGCTAGGTTCGATTGCTATTTTGTATGGATTAGTAGAGAACTGCATGTTTTTTTCTTGTGGATAAACAGCTAGTTCACCTTCTTCAACCAACAATAGGTCAATTTTTCCATCTTGATCCATATCTTGGAAAAACAAATCTCTATCGTCAAAAGTCACTCTACTATTTCGCATTTCCATACGAGCAGCGATAGGTAAAGTTTGGTTATGCCTTTCTCCACAACAATCCGATAACCATAAATTAAGCTTTTCAAAATGAGGTAAAATGATGTCATCTTGTTTATCGTTATTGACGTCACGCACAAAATCCATCCTCTTGAAAGAATCAGAGACTTCACTGATGTACATGGAAGAAACCTGCTGTTCTAATTTCCAGTTCGCTTCATGCCCCAGGTGTGCAGGTATGTATCTTGTCACTGCCAACTTAGATAAAAGATATAATTTTTTAAGACCTTGCTGATTTTCTTCACCTAAATCAAAAGCAAACACATTGTTGGCAATATTGATTATATCGAGTGCTTCGAACTTTAATGTTTGTTGATTAAAACCATAAATACCCAATATTCGTTGTTGATTATCGTCAACACCCGCAATCAGTAACTCCAAACCATCTTGAGGTAAAATATCAGCGGCAACAATTGCTTGATTAACTGAAAATGGCAACGTTATTTCATGTTCATCAAATAATTGTGTGTACTTAGCATGGCTCTGGAAGGTAGTAACAGATAGAACTAATCCCATCAGTAATAAAGATTTTATAAATAATCCCTGTTTTTGCAAAAACTGCGCTTTATACATCCAAGTACCTACCCCATTAAAATTTTAAATTGCTACATCCGATATGGCGTAGCTTAACAAAACTAATTATCGGGAATAGGACAAAACTGTAAGCGATTAATTCAAATCTGCGGTAAATTTATCTGGTTTTAGACATTTAGCTATAACCTATAAAAAAAAGGTGGAGCCAACAGGCGGCAGACGCGCGATAATTAGCAAAATTGCAAATTGAGCTAGGAATTGAAAATGACAATAAAACGTATCGGTCACAAATATATTGATGTAGAAACTGGAAAAACTTTAGATGTTTGGTTTCCTCGCAGTAATAAACAAATTGCTCGTAAATGTTTAGCCAGTAAAGTTGGCTTAATCAAAGGTGAATTTGTAGAAGTGAGTCTTGAAATAAACGAAGCACCAAAATCTGCAGAAGATGCATACTTACGTTTACATCTGTTATCAGAATGTGCCGTTCAACCTAACAGTATTAATCTTGAAGGTGTATTTGGCTTATTAACCAATGTTGCTTGGACTTCAGCTGGTCCGGTTTTACCAACAAAAGTAGAAGAGCTACGTGAATTGATCGCTGACGAAGAACATTACTTAAACGTCACCTCTGTCGACAAGTTCCCTCGCATGACAGATTACGTTATCCCTGAAGGTGTACGTATTGGAGATGCAGACAGAGTTCGTATGGGTGCTCATTTAGCATCTGGTACAACAGTTATGCACGAAGGTTTTGTCAACTTCAATGCAGGTACATTAGGTAGCTCTATGGTTGAAGGTCGTATTTCCCAAGGTGTGGTTGTTGGTGATGGCTCTGATATTGGTGGTGGAGCATCCACAATGGGTACTTTGTCTGGTGGTGGTAAAACGATTAACTCAATCGGAAAAAGCAGCATGGTTGGCGCTAACGCAGGTATCGGCATCTCACTAGGCGATGATTGCATAGTAGAAGCTGGCTTATACGTAACAGCAGGCTCTAAAGTGAAAACTCCAGACGGTGAAATTGTAGCGGCTCGTGAGCTATCAGGTATGAATGGATTGTTATTCCGCCGTAACAGTCAAACAGGTGCGATAGAAGCTATCGTAGCCGACGCCTCTAAATGGGGTGGTTTAAACGCAAGTTTACATAGTAATGACTAATTAAGGTTAAGTTAGATTATTGTTTGATATGAAAATTTAAAAGGCGCTGATTGCGCCTTTTTTAATGCAGGTATAACTTAAGTAACCTGAATACTGGATAAGTACTAATTCCTTTTATTCTTGATTATTAAAGACTCTTAATAGTTAACAAAAAATTCGTTAAATTGTATAAATTGATATAATGTATATAACAGTGGTTATAGTAGTTTGGAGTGCGTAATGACAACACGTAAAATCTTCCTTTGGACATTAAAGCTATGTCTTTTGCTAAGCTTCTGTACAAATGCTCAAACTGAAAAAAATCAAGACACTCCTACCGTATTATTTATTTATCCTGTAGATAAAGGCTTTCCTTTTTGGGACTCACAAGTTGACTTTGCTAAATCCGTATCTGACGCACTAGGCTTTAAATTAGACGTGGCCTACACGCCTGAAGCCTACAGAAACAGGTTTGGTGCCGCTGCTTACATTCAGGAAATTTTAGCTAAAAAGACACAATTACCAGATTTAATTATTACCTCCTTTTGGGTTGGCTCTGAAGAAAAAATCTTAACAATGCTGGACTCAAAGAAAATCCCTCTTATTACAATTAATTCTGATATTTCAGACGTACAATTTGCAGAGCTTGGCCGGCCAAGAGAGTTATTTCCCTATTGGATTGCTCATTTGTCTCCTAACGACACATTAGCGGGTAAAAAACTTGCAGATAACATAGTGCAACAATCCAGAGATAAACGCTGTACCTCTTCAGACTGTAGAGTCAATATTTTTGCCATAACCGGCATGAGTTATTCGGCAGTAAGCATGCAACGAGTTAAAGGACTCAAACAAGTGCTTGAGGATGATCTAAAAAGCCGTTTATTAAGTGTGGTATATGGTAATTGGGATCGCACTCGGGTCGCTGGCATGGCAAACATTATTTTCAGTCGGCACAATGATATACATGCGTTTTGGATTGCCAGTGATGTTATGGCCTATGGTCTAGAAGACGGAATACACAACGCTAACATAAAAATGCCTGAAAACACGATTATTGGTGCTATTGACTGGTCTCCACCCAGCATTGAGAAAATAACGCAAGGTAAGATGCATGTAAGCTTAGGAGGTCATTTTCTTGAGGCTGGGCTGAGCTTAATATTGTTTTACGACTACTTAAATAATCGAGACTTTGTCGATGAATTGGGAGCCGTGATTAAAACTGAAATGAGCATTTTAGACAAAAGTAATGTTGCCCTCCTCGGCCCGTTACTAAGCCAACCAAAATGGGCGAAGAATCATATTAGAAGTTATAGTAAATTTTTGAATCCAAACCGCGCACAATACAACTTCAGTCCACAAAAAATGATTTTGGAGCAATTAGAGGATCACTCCAATCACAGTTTTCCAGAACCGACAGTGAAACACTAGTACCAATTAATCTTGTGTTAGAGCTTTAATAATCTCTACATTAGCTTCTGGAAACTCATATTGATATAACGCTTCAATAGCTACCCATTTAGCCTGTTGACCTTCTAGTTGTTTCGCTTCACCTACAAAGTCCTCCACTAATCTGACATGTAATCTCACTTTTTTATCTCCATAATCATGTTCAATGAGTAGAAGCTCCGTTTGTGAATTAACTTTGATACCAATCTCTTCACCAAGCTCTCGAACTAACGCTTGTTCAATCGACTCACCGAGTTCACGCTTACCACCAGGAAACTCCCACTTCCCTCCTTGATGTAACTCATTAGCACGTTTACTAATAAAAATATGATTGTCCTTTTTAATCACACCCACTGCCACGTCAACTACTTTCATTTTAATAACTTCCATAAAAAAGTCGGGCTAGAACCCGACTTTATAAAAATTTACTTACACTATTCAGTGTTAGCTTAACTTACCATGACACTGCTTGTATTTCTTACCCGAACCACAAGGACAAGGATCGTTACGACCGACCTTAGGCGTGTCTCTAACCACAGCCTTGGGTACTTCAGACTGAACCGAACCACCAGGAGCATCGTGTTCTAAGTTTTGCGGCGCTGCGTTGGCTTGACGTCTTTGCTCTTCAACTGCCTCAACATCTTCTTGCGCTTTAACTTGCACCTTACTAAGTATAGCGACTACTTCAATCTTCAAGTTTTCTAACATTTCAGAAAATAACTCGAAAGACTCTCGCTTGTATTCTTGTTTTGGATTCTTTTGCGCGTAGCCGCGTAAATGTATACCCTGGCGCAGGTGATCCATTGCAGCCAAATGTTCTTTCCAGCTACTGTCTAAGTTTTGTAACATTACTGCTTTTTCGAATTGGCGAATAACTTGCGGTCCAACGATTTCTTCTTTCGCTTTGTACGCATTCACCACTTCTTCTAAAATACGCTCTCGAATCACTTCTTCATAAAGCTTATCGTCTTCATCAAGCCATTTTTGTACCGGCATATCTAACAAGAATTCACTTTTGAAGTGCTCTTCTAAGCCCTGGACATTCCACATTTCATCCAAAGATTCAGGTGGAATATATTGGTCAATAATACCACTCACCACGTCTTCACGAATGGCGTTAATAGTCTCGTTAATTTCACCTTCATCGAGTAACTCGTTGCGTTGCTCGTATATGACTTTACGTTGGTCGTTAGCAACGTCATCGTATTCTAATAACTGTTTACGCATATCAAAGTTACGGCCTTCAACTTTGCGTTGAGCGTTTTCAATGGCTCTAGTTACCCAAGGATGTTCGATGGCTTCACCATGTTCCATACCTAAACGTTTCATCATATTGCCCATTTTTTCAGAAGCAAATATACGCATTAATGCATCGTCTAATGATAAATAGAAACGTGAGGATCCAGCATCACCTTGACGACCTGAACGACCTCGTAATTGATTATCGATACGACGAGATTCGTGACGTTCGGTACCGATAATATGTAGTCCACCGGCTGCTAATACAGCGTCATGGTCGACTTGCCAATCTTCTTTTATTTTCTCAACTTTGCTAGGTTTTGGATCATTAATTTTATTAATTTCAGCTTGCCAGTTACCACCTAGAACGATATCTGTTCCACGTCCAGCCATGTTAGTCGCGATAGTAACTGCGCCTGATTTACCAGCCTGGGCAATGATATCTGCTTCTTGTTCGTGAAATTTAGCATTAAGTACTTTATGCGGGATTTTTGCTTTTTTCAAAACACCCGAGATAAGCTCTGAATTCTCAATGGAAACTGTGCCTACCAAAGTAGGTTGGCCTCGTTTCACACATTCTTTTATATCTTCTACTATGGCTTCGTATTTTTCTTCTGCGGTCAAATAAATCAGATCGGCTTTATCATCACGTAACATTGGTTTGTTGGTTGGTATAACAACCGTATCTAAACCATAAATACTTTGAAATTCAAATGCTTCGGTATCAGCTGTACCCGTCATTCCTGACAGTTTTTCATATAGTCTGAAATAATTCTGGAACGTAATTGAAGCCAACGTTTGGTTTTCATTTTGAATATTAACACCTTCTTTCGCTTCAACAGCTTGGTGTAAACCTTCAGACCAACGACGACCTTCCATTGTTCGACCTGTGTGTTCATCGACAATCACAATCTCGTTTTCTTTAACGATGTAATCAACGTCTTTAGAAAATAATTTATGTGCCTTTAAGGCCGCGTTAACGTGATGTAATAAAGAAATATTCGCAGCAGCAAATAAAGACTCTTCGTTAGGTAAAATGCCTTCACGTTTTAAAACTTCTTCAACAAATATTTGACCATTTTCGGTCAAGTGTATTTGTTTTCCTTTTTCATCAATGGTGTAGTGACCTTCGCCAGCTTCACCTTCTTCATCTTCCTTTTCTTGCTGTTGCAATTCAGGAATAATCACATTAATTTTGCGATAAAGCTCTGAACTGTCTTCCGCTTGTCCAGAAATAATAAGGGGGGTACGAGCTTCATCAATTAAAATCGAGTCAACTTCATCTATTACTGCAAAGTGCAATGCACGTTGTACTCTTTCTTCTGGGCTAAATGCCATGTTATCGCGTAAATAATCGAACCCAAATTCATTATTGGTGCCGTAAGTTACGTCAGCTGCGTACGCTTCTTTTTTCTGTGGATGTGTCATCCCAGGAATATTACAACCAACAGTTAGGCCCAAAAATTCGAATAATGGACGACTCCAGTCAGCATCTCGACTGGCTAAGTAATCATTTACCGTGATGACATGCACACCTTGACCAGATATTGCATTTAAATAGGTAGGTAAGGTTGAAGTTAATGTTTTACCTTCACCTGTACGCATTTCAGAAATTTTACCTTGATGTAAAACTTGGCCACCTAACATTTGCACATCAAAATGACGCATACCAAATACACGTTTACTGGCTTCTCTGACCACAGCAAAGGCTTCTACAACTAAGTCTTCAGTAGATTCATCTTTTTCTAAACGCTGCTTAAACTCATTGGTTTTGTCTTTTAGCTGCTCGTCACTCAAAGCTTCGTATTCAGTTTCTAACTGATTAATAAGCGTCACAGATTTATTTAATTTTTTTAATGTTCGGTCATTACGACTACCGAAGATTTTTGTGAGAATACTCGAAAACATCGATTTACAGCTTCCAATCTAAATGATTAATACCTAAGCCCACACACCATTGTGCAAACCACTAAGGTCAAAAGACCTTGTACAAAAATAAAACAATCGGCTCACAAGGAGCCGATTATTGATAACTAAAAGGTTAATAACGTTTAAGTGTTAAACACTTAATTCAAGTTATGTTTTCTTTCGATACACATATGGTAGTGGATCTTGTTGTTTACCTTTTCGTAAAACTTCGTAATGAACATGTGCGCCAGTAGAACGGCCAGTATTACCCATTACCGCAATGTTTTGACCTTTTGTCACTACATCGCCAATTTTAACATTTAATGCTTTATTATGACCATATC
This sequence comes from Paraglaciecola sp., assembly GCF_051252315.1. GTDB lineage: Bacteria > Pseudomonadota > Gammaproteobacteria > Enterobacterales > Alteromonadaceae > Paraglaciecola. The sequence continues at coordinate 7,586 of NZ_JBPOFP010000056.1, forward strand.
GAGTCGTTAAACCTTGACCATGATCAATCTCTACAAGTTCACCATATCCGTAACGGCTACCAGCCCAGGTTACAACACCCGCTCCCGTTGCTTTTACTGGTTCGCCTTCTTTACCTGCAAAGTCTAAACCTTTATGCATTGTCGGCATGCCACTGAAAGGGTCTTTACGAATACCATAATAAGACGATAACCAACCAGACTGAATTGGTTTACCTTCTAACCGACTCTGTTCTTCTATATGGTGACTCAACATAATAGATTCAAGGGCATTAAGCTGAACAGATTTATCGCGAATCTGCCCTAACATGTTTTCCATCTTAACCAAGAGTTCATCTTTAACTGTATAGTCAATCTCAGACGTATCTAAAGGTCCACCTATACTAGGCTCTTGATTAAAATTAAATTCTTCTGGATTTAAATGAGCTTGTTCTACTAAGCGAGATCCGAGTGCGTCTAAACGTTGAATTTGACTTTGCATATCAGCCAACTTTAGCAGCATTCCAGTTAACTTTTGCTCTGTTTCACCTTTCAGCCCTACTACTTCTTGAGCCTGTTGCTGAAAGCCTGCTTGGGCACTTTGTATGCGTATAATATTTTCTTCTGGAGAGGTAGTAGATCGACTAGAAATTAAAAATAGCCCACAACTAGCTATCAACAAAACCATCAGTTTTTGTCGACTAATATTCAGGGCGAAGCGAGCGCGATTGCTTCTAAATAGTAATGTTATCTTCATTACAATTGGCTACCTTTAGGTATTGTACATTCAACATGGAATTTAAAGATAAGCCATAATGCTAAACTCTGATAGGCTTAACGGGTATCTTAAATGCTACATACAGTTTAATTTTCATACATAACAATGACTTTATGCCAGTGTTATGTTTGAGGTTAACATAATTGTGACATTTTCTGAAACGTATAAGCCTGTGAAATGATAGAAATTTTAGTTGGTGAGCCAATTTTAAGAAATGAAATTAGCTCGCTAAAATAGGAGATGCAAAACGGATAGGCAATTCTTCTGGCGTGTCGTAACTCACAAACTCCCAACTTTCTTGATTCTTTAACAAAGCATTAAGTAATTTGTTATTTAATCCATGGCCTGTTTTGTAAGCTACCAATTCACCAATTATGCTATGGCCACCTAAATATAAATCACCAATCGCATCTAAAATTTTATGTTTTAGAAATTCGTCGTTATAACGTAAGCCTTCAGGATTAAGTACCCGATACTCATCTAGCGCCACAGCATTTTCCATGCTGCCACCTAAAGCTAGATTATGTGAATTCATATACTCAAGATCTTTCATAAATCCAAAAGTGCGAGCTCGACTCACTTCTTCAACATAAGAAGAAGAGTCTAAATCTAAAACCATGTGCTGACGAGTTTGACTGATAACAGGATGTTCAAAATCGATTTTAAAATCGACTCTAAAACCATCATATGGACGAAGTTCCGCCCATTTATCTTCTTGTTCAACACGGATAGGTTTATTAACTTTAATAAATCGTTTTGCGGCATTGATTTCTTCAATGCCGGCGGATTGCAATAAAAAGATAAACGGACTCGCACTACCATCCATGATAGGTAACTCGTCACTGTCAACTTCAACAATAATATTGTCGATACCTAACCCAGCTAAAGCTGAAGCTAAATGTTCTACAGTAGAAATCGTCACACCATCAGCATTACTAATACATGTACATAACATAGTATCGCCAACACAATCAGCACGAGCTGGAATATCAGCATAAGGCTCAAGGTCAACGCGGCGAAATACAATTCCAGTATTCGCAGGCGCAGGCCGGAGAGTCATAGTGACCTTGTCACCTTTATGCAGTCCAATTCCAGTCTCTTTTACAGATTGTTTTATAGTGCGTTGTTTAATCATATATCTTTTTAACTCAATTACTTATCAGAATAAAAAGCGGCGCGTATTCTAGCTAAAATACATTACCTTGTCAAAAAACTGTCATAAAAGCCAAATGCGATTTTTATGTTCAATCTAAGACACATATTTCAGCGAAAAATTCACTGCCAATTAATCTGCTTGTTTACGTAAAAAAGCAGGTATATCTAAATATTCTAAATCAGTACCTGTTTCAGCACTTTCTTCTGACACTACTGCTTTTGCCGTATCAGGCATAGCACCTGCACTTGGCATAGCGTTAGAGCCATTAGCTTGTAATTTAAATTCACCGCTATCGGCCATCACTTTAGGCGCTCGATTAGACACCAAAGAGATGTCAGGTTTACGCTCTGCACCAATACCAGTAGCCACAACTGTTACGCGTAATTCATCACTCATATCCATATCAATTACGGTACCGACTACAACTGTCGCATTTTCAGAAGCGAATGCTTTCACGGCATTACCGACTGTTTCAAATTCATCAATAGCAAAATCAGGACCAGCTGTAATATTAACCAAAATACCACGAGCACCAGACAGATCGATATCTTCCAACAATGGACAAGCAATTGCAGACTCTGAAGCTTCTTCAGCTCTATCTTCACCTTTGGCTGTGCCGCTACCCATCATAGCCGTACCCATTTCTGACATAACGGTACGCACATCGGCGAAATCCACGTTAATCAAACCAGGGCGTGTAATAAGTTCAGCAATACCTTGAACAGCACCACTTAAAATATCATTTGCAGCACTAAAAGCTTGTAATAAAGGAGTGCCTTTACCCATCACTTTAAGTAATTTTTCATTTGGTATCGTGATTAAAGAATCTACGTATTTAGATAACTCTTCGATACCTTGATCAGCAAAATCTGTGCGCTTACGGCCTTCAAAAGGAAACGGTTTAGTTACAACTGCAACTGTTAAAATACCTAGTTCTTTTGCAACTTTAGCAACTTCAGGTGCAGCCCCTGTACCTGTACCACCACCCATACCAGCGGTGATAAATACCATATCAGCACCTTCTAGACTTTGGCGTATGGTTTCCCTGTCTTCTTCGGCAGCTTGGCGACCAATGTTAGGGTTTGCCCCTGCACCAAGACCTTTAGTGACATCAGACCCGATTTGCAAAGTAACATTCGCAGATGAACTGCGTAATACCTGTGCATCGGTATTGATTGCGATAAATTCTACGCCTTCAATACTTTGACTGACCATATGCTCAACAGCGTTACCGCCGCCACCGCCTACACCGATAACCTTAATTATCGCTTCTTCGTCATGACTATCCATTAACTCAAACATGTTTACTCTCCGGTTTGTACATATAAGCAGTCAGGTACTAATCCTTGCCTGCTGCCATTTTTTTCATTTAAAAGTGAGGATTTAAAACTCACCTTTAAACCAACTTTGAATTCTTTGCCATACACCATCACTTGTTTTGTTCTGGGTACTTAACTGGCTAATCAAATGCTCTTTTCCGTACTGCAACAATCCGATTGCTGTAGCAAACTTGGCATCTTCTACGTATTCTGATAACCCTTTCATCGCAAGTGGAGCACCCACTCTAACAGGCATTTGGAAGATTTCTTCAGCAAATTCAATTGCTCCTTCCATTTTAGCCGTACCACCTGTTAACACTATACCTGCAGCTACTTGCTCTTCTAAACCACTGGCACGAATTTCATCATGCACCAATTCAAATAACTCTTGATATCTAGGTTCGATAACTTCAGCCAACGTATGCCTAGACATAGCACGAGAAGGACGTCCACCCACACTGTGAACTTCAATACTTTCTTCCATGCTAACCATGTCTTTTAAGGCACAGGCATAGTTAATTTTGATTTCTTCTGCATGACTAATAGGTGTACGAAATATCTTAGCAATATCACTTGTGATTTGATTGCCTGCAGCGGGTATCACCGCCGTATGACGAATAGCGCCATCAGTATAAATCACTAGGTCAATGGTTCCACCGCCAATATCAACCACACAGACACCTAGTTCTTTTTCATCGTCTGTAACGACCGCGTAACTAGACGCCAAAGCTGAAAATATCAATTGATCGGCGACTAAATCACAACGCTCAACACACTTCACTAGGTTTTTAGCCATATCATCAGCGCAAGTAATGATGTGCGCTTGGGCTTCCATTCTTACGCCTGACATACCAATTGGGTTTTTAATTCCCTCTTGTACATCAATCGTGAATTCTTGTGGTAACACATGTAATAAGCGACGTTCTGCTGCAATAGGAACTGAGCGTGCAGCGTGTACGACATTATCAACGTCTTCTTGTGTCACTTCTTGATTGTTTATTGGCACCATACCACTTTCGTTTTGGCACTTAACGTGACGACCAGAAATCGACATAAATACAGAGGAAACACTGCAATCTGCCATTAATTCCATTTCGTGAACTGCTCGTTTTACCGACTGTACAACTAAGTTGAGGTCATTGACCCCACCTTTATCCATACCTTTAGACGAGTGACTACCGACGCCAACTACACTAATTGAGTTGTCATCAAGTAATTCACCTACTACGGCTTTAACGTCACTAGTGCCGATGTCTAAGCCTACTATCAGCTTTCTTTCTGTACCTTTAGACATTTTGATCGGCTCTCACAATTATCACACTCACGTTAATAAACTCTCTAGTTATTATTTTATTAAACTGGTTTATCTAAGGTTTTCCAACCTACAGCTAAACCAGTGTCGTAACGTAAATCTACGTAATCAATCTGTTTTTTCTGCTGCGATATTAGTGGTAATAAATCCACAAATCTCTGCAATCTATCAATAAATTCTGTGCGGCCTAAATTTAGTTTCACGCCATTGTTTAATTGGATATTCCAAGCAAACCGTTCACTTAAGAACATCTCTACAATATGTAAGTCAGTGACATCCAACAACGACTGCATATTTCGGTAGCCCTGCAATGCTGTTTGTTCACTGCCACCAGGCCCAAATAAATTAGGCAACTGCATTTCTAAGGCTAAATCTTTATCAGTTAGCTGAGCATTAAATGCATCACCAAACTGATTTAACAACATGTCGCCATTCCAAATTGCAGCAGGCTGCTGTTCAACCACATATATTTCTAAACCACTGGGCCAGCGTTTTCGTACTGAAGCTCTATAAACCCAAGGCATTGCTTCAACACTTTGATGAGTTTGTTCGACATCTAACTCAAAAAAGCTACCTGGCTGAGTGCGTTTAATCAAAGATTCAATATTTTGATCTTGAATAAACCTTCGCTCACCCGACACCACTATTTCCTGTACTGGTGCTCTTTGTTCATCTTCTAACCAAACACTCAGCTTAATCCCAGCAAACACTAACAACACCAACACTGTGATAAAAAATGCTAACCCCAAATAAAATCCTGAGGCTTTAGCAGGTTTATCCAAAGCTGGCGTTTCATTCATTTTGCTAAATCCGTAGTGGCTAATACAGCTAAGGATAAATCAGCAAAACTCAAACCCGCTTGTTTAGCGGCTAAAGGCACTAAACTTTTTTCAGTCATACCAGGAGCAGTATTGGCTTCTAGTAAATAAAAACGTCCTAATTGATCACGCATAAAATCAACTCGCCCCCAGCCAGAACCAGCAACGGCTTCAAAAGCCTCTATTGCTAACTGCGCTAACTCAGATTCTTCATCTGGCGTTAAACCACTTGGGCAGGTATAAACCGTGCTATCGGTTTGATATTTAGCTTCATAATCATAAAAATCACGAGGAGTAGACATACTGATAGATGGCAAAGCTTTGCCATTCAGTATACTGACGGTATATTCTGAACCATGAACGAACTGCTCAATCAAAACTTTATTATCATATTTAAAAGCGTTTTGAACGGCTGTTTCTAGTTGTAACGCGTTATTCACGCGGGCCATACCTATGCTCGAACCTTCTTGCGCAGGTTTAACCATTACCTCATCCCCTAAGCTAGCCATTATAGCCTTGCATGATCCAGCATCAAAGCATCTTTTGTCAGCAATTTTGTAATTTGCTGTTGGTAAACCCAAACTTTGCCAAACTTGCTTGCTTCTGATCTTGTCCATACATAAAGCAGAGCCTAAGACCCCCGTTCCTGTATAGGGTAAATTCAATTGTTGTAATGCACCTTGTAGTGTTCCATCTTCACCACCTCTGCCGTGTAAAACAATCACTACGCGATCAAAACCTTGGTTCAATAATTCAATTAGTGCTTGCTCTGCAGGATCAAATGCATAAGCATCTACACCTAGGCTCACTAACCCAGCTAATACCGCCTTGCCCGAATTCAGAGAGACTTCTCTTTCAGCAGATGAACCTCCTAACATGACGGCGACTTTTCCGTATTCAGCTGGAGTTTTGTAATTATGATCGCTCACTACGCTAGCCCTTTCACTAATTCGTTTGGTTCTAATTTAGATTTCTGTAAATACTTGGCGATTTGGCCAATATTGCCTGCACCTTGGGTTAACACTATGTCTTGATCACATAGTGTCTCAGCTAACAATTTAGGTAATTCTTCAATGTTAGAGACATAGATAGGTTCTAATTGTCCGCGCTGACGAATAGAACGGCATAAAGAACGACTATCTGCTCCGTCTATTGGCTCTTCACCAGCTGAATAAACTTCTAACAATAACAACACATCAACCTGTGAAAGTACTTTTACAAAATCTTCGTATAAATCTCGTGTGCGGGTATATCTATGAGGTTGATAAGCCATAACTAAGCGACGATCAGGCCAATTATTTCTGGCCACAGCAATCGTGGCTGCGACTTCTGTTGGGTGATGACCATAATCATCAACCAAAATAGCTTGCCCTTTTGAGGTGGCATAATCACCTAAAAATTCAAATCGACGACCGATTCCAGAAAAACTGCCTAAAGCCTCTACTATGGACTGATCATCAATGCCTTCATCACTGGCCACTGCGATCGCGGCCAAAGAGTTCAAGACATTGTGATGACCTGGAATATTAACTGTGACTTTCAACACGGGTAAGACTTTACCCACCTGGTCTTTACGAACTACGTCAAAGGTACTTTGGTTAAAGCCTAATTGAATGTTTATCGCTCTGACATCTACATGTTCAGAAACTCCATAAGTCATATATTTCCGACCGATGCGAGGTAACAATTGCTCAATGACAGGATCATCACCACATAAAACGGCTAACCCATAAAACGGTAAATTATGCAAAAAGTCGATATAGGTATCTTGCATTTTTTGGAAATCACCTTGATAGGTTTCCATGTGATCAGCTTCGATATTAGTTACCACAGAGACCATTGGTTGCAGATGAACAAAAGATGCATCACTTTCATCGGCTTCAGCTATTAGATATTGGCTAGCACCTAATCGAGCATTAGTACCTGCACTGTTTAACAAACCACCAATAACAAAGGTTGGATCAAGTTTAGCTTTAGCAAAAATAGTCGCGATTAAACTCGTTGTTGTGGTTTTCCCGTGAGTGCCCGCCACAGCGATACCATGTCGGAATCGCATTAATTCAGCGAGCATTTCTGCACGTCGAATGACGGGTATTCTTTTTTCATTCGCTTCGGCAATTTCTGGGTTGGTCGGGTCAATGGCACTAGATACAACAACAACATTAGCCAGCTCAACATTTGACGCTAAATGCCCAAAATAAATGGTTGCCCCTAAATTTTGTAAACGTTCTGTCATTCCGTTGGCTTGTTTATCCGAACCGCTAATGGCATAACCTTCATTTAATAAAACTTCAGCAATTCCGCCCATACCCGCGCCACCAATACCTATAAAATGGATGTGCTTAATACGGCGCATCTCAGGTACATGGTAATGGATGGGGCTATCAACCTTAATACTGCTGGCTATCTTCATGCTGCTTGCTCACTTAACTCAATACAATAATGTGCTACTTCTTGTGCAGCTTCTATTCGGGCTAGCGTTTTCGCTTTATAACCCATATCAATTAATACCTCTGGAGATTTAATACAATCGGCTAATAATTTACTTAATTTTTCTACCGTTAATTCACTTTGCGGTAACAAGTACGCCCCTTGAACAGCCACAAGAGTCAAAGCATTCTTAGTTTGATGATCATCGACTGCATGGGGCAAAGGCACAAATATTGCGGCAACGCCAGCCGCTGCGACTTCTGCAACTGTTAATGCTCCGGCTCGACAGATTACCAAGTCGGCCCATGCGTAGGCTGCTGGCATATCGTTAATAAATTCGGATACCTGACAATTAACCGATTTATCCAGCAAGGTTTGATATGCCTGTTGAACCTTAGCTAAATGCCCAGCGCCGGTTTGATGACGAATATTCATGGCTGCTACATTTTGTAAAGCTAGTGGCAAGGTTTCATTTAAAACCTGAGCACCTAAACTACCACCAACCACTAATAGATTTAGCGGTTTATTCGTATGACTCTTTGGCTTTAGATTTGAGAATTCAGCTCTAACTGGATTTCCCACCCAAGTATATTTAGTCGAATCCTTTGCTGAAATCTGTTGCTTAAAGGTGTTATCAAATCCAGTAAATATATGTTTGGCAAAATTTGATAACCATTTATTAGTCAGCCCAGGTACCGCATTTTGTTCGTGCAAAACTAAAGGCACTCGATTTAACCAAGCTGCAATACCGCCCGGTCCACTTGCGAATCCACCTAAACCAATCACCACATTGGGTTTAAATTGTTTAATGACTTTATGGGCTTGAAAAATGGATTTAGCAATTTTAAACGGTGCAGCTAAAAGCTTAAGTAAACCGTTATTACGCACGCCAACAACATCGATAAAACTAATCGGATAACCAGCATTAGGCACTAACTTAGCTTCCATACGGCCAATCGTTCCTAACCAATGAACTTGCCAATCTTGTGCGGCCAAAGCATTTGCCACGGCTAAACCAGGGAATACATGTCCGCCTGTTCCGCCAGCCATCACCAAAATGCGTTTAGTCATATCGGCCTCCGGCATTCTCATTAGAAACGATTTGTGTTTCTTCGATCACGTCATCTAACACTTCAGCAACTTGTTGTTTGGCTTTTTTACTTTTTTGAGTCGTGCGTTTTTTGTTAGGTTTAGCAGGCCCTTTATTGAGAGCTTGAATGCCATCAACTCGCATTTCGAAATCTATCCGCAACAATAACGCCACCGCAATTGCCATTATGATGGTACTCGAACCTCCATAACTTAATAATGGAAAGGTCAAACCTTTAGTGGGTAAAATACCAGCACTTGCGCCAACGTTAACCGCGGTTTGTAAACTGAACCAAATACCTATTGCATAGGCAACGTAAGCTTCAAAAGGGCGTTCTTTTGTCAATGCCTGATTACCAATACGTAGGGCCTTCATGACAATAATTAGCATGATAACTAATACTGACAACACACCAACAAAGCCCAACTCTTCGGCTAATATCGCCATGATAAAATCGTTATAAGCTTCTGGTAAGTATTCTAGTTTTTGTAGACTATTACCTAACCCTTGGCCGAAAATTTCACCTCGGCCATAAGCCATCAATGATTGTGTTAATTGATAACCACTTCCAAATGGATCAGCCCAAGGATCCAAGAATGACGTCACTCGTTTTACCCTATATTCTTCAAACACAATCAGTAAAACAACGGCTAAACTACCAGCAACCACAAGACTGAAGAACTGCCACAACTTAGCGCCAGCTAAAAACAATAAACCGATAGTGGTACAAAACATAACCACCACAGTACCAAGATCAGGCTGCATTAATAACAACACGGCTAATACAAAAAATATGGCAAGGGGTTTAATAAAACCTTTGATGTTTTCGGTTACTTCTTCATGACGTCGAACTAAGTAACCGGCTAAATAACAAAAGAAAAACAACTTAGCAGGCTCGGCTACTTGCACGGTAATCGGACCTAAAACTAACCAGCGGGTACTACCGTTAACCGTACGACCAACCAACAACACAGAAACTAACAACAACACGGCCAAAATCAATAACCATACATTCGTCATCCGCCACCACTGCATAGGAATTTGCAACACACACATGGCAATACCAAGCGCTAAAACGATATAAATTGAATGACGAATGGCAATATGAAATGGGTTATGAAATATGCGTTCTGCAGCAGGCATAGATGCAGATGTCACCACCACTAAGCCAATTGATAACAGTGCAATACACAATAAAATCAACCAGAGATCGTAAGGCTTAAAGTTATCTTGACCATCGACTTTGTCGTGTTTAAGTTTAAACAATTGTTTCAATGGAGAATTAGTTTCTTGAGCTAATGCACTCATGCCGCTAACTCCTTTACTGCTTGGGTAAAACAATCGCCACGCTCTTGGTAGTTAGCAAACATATCTAAGCTTGCACAGGCTGGTGACAATAAAACCACATCATCACCTTTTACATACTTTGCCGCGGTTTGCACAGCCTCAAGTAAGTTTTTGACTTCTAAGGTGCCTGCTTTTAATTGAGCTATTTTGTGGCCGTCTCTACCAAAGGTAATCAAGACTTGAACCGAGTTCTGCAGTGAATCTGATAAAGGAGAAAAATCAGCCCCTTTGCCATCACCACCAGCAATTAAAACCAATTTACCTTTGGTACTAGCTCGCAAACCATCAATCGCTGCCAGTGTGGCGCCGACATTGGTGGCTTTAGAATCGTTGATCCAACGTACCTTGTTAAACAAAGAAACGGTCTGACATCTATGGGGTAATCCATCAAATTTTATCGCAGCTTGTTTGATGCTTGAATGATCCACTCCTGCCACCATAGCTAATGCAGCGGCGGCTTGAATGTTTAACATATTATGCTGGCCCACTAACATACAAGTTTGGCTGTTCAAAAATGGTTGACCATCAAACAATATATTCTGATTTTGTGTGTCCCAAGAAAAACCAGATGAAGAGGCCGATAAGCCAAAGCTCATTGGTTTGTTGCTTTGCACGCCTTGTAAGACTGAGCCTGAAGGTTGGGCAAAACTATCATCTCGATTGGTCACAATATGTTGCGCGTTTTCAAATATGTTTAATTTAGCTTGTTGATAACTGGCTAAATCGCCATGACGATCTAAGTGGTCTTCACTGATATTTAATACGGTTGCGACTAAGGGAACTAATGAATATGTTGTGTCTAATTGAAAACTAGATAACTCTAGAACAATTACATCTGCCTCTAATTCCAATAACTCAAGAACGGGAACGCCAACATTACCGCCCATTAATACTTTTTTACCCGCTGCTTTACACATTTCTACCACTAAATGTGTGACTGTAGTTTTACCATTTGAACCAGTAATCGCTATTACAGGGGTCGTATTATATTGAGCGAATAATTCGATATCGCCAATAATATGGATTCCTAAACTAGCAGCATGTTTAAGAGCGGGAATATTTAGATCGACTCCAGGGCTAACAACGATTAAATCAGCCTTTGAAAGTTTGTCTTTTTGTAACACGCCTAAAAACACCGGAATGTCTAAACTTAGCGTTAAACATTCCCGAGTGTCCATAGCCACTACATTTGCGCCTTTAGCTAATAAAAATTGCACGCAAGATTGGCCCGTAAGACCTAATCCTACTACTACAATATTTTTATTTTCTAATACTAACTTTGGCACTTAGTTAACTTCTCTTATCTTAGTTTTAAGGTGGCTAATCCGATTAGGACTAGTATTAAAGATATAATCCAAAACCTCACTATCACTCTAGGCTCTGGCCAACCTTTTAATTCATAATGGTGATGGATAGGTGCCATTCTAAATATACGTTTTCCTCGCAGCTTGAATGACCCGACTTGTAAAATGACCGATAGAGTTTCTGCAACAAATAACCCGCCCATGATAAATAGAACGATTTCTTGTCTAATTAACACGGCTAAAATACCTAGGGTACCGCCAAGGGCTAAAGAGCCCACATCGCCCATAAAAACTTGTGCTGGATAAGTGTTGAACCATAAAAACCCTAACCCTGCGCCAACCATTGCGGTACATACCACAACTAATTCACTAGTTAACGGTAGATGAGGAATGTTTAAATAAGCAGAAAAATTCACATGGCCAGTGGCATAAGCAAAAATAGCAAAGGCGCCAGCGACCAAAATTGTGGGCACTATGGCTAAACCATCAAGACCATCGGTTAGATTTACCGCATTACTTGTTCCAACAATCACAAAATATGTCACGACAATAAAAAACATACCTAATTGCGGCATCACTTCTTTAAAGAAAGGCACCAATAAAGCTGTTTCAGCAGGATTTTGTTGAGCTGAATAAAGATACAAGGCTACGCCGATTGCTACCACTGACTGCCAAAAATACTTCCAACGAGCAATTAAACCTCTGGCATCTTTACGAATAACTTTACGATAATCATCGATAAAACCAATGATGCCGTAACTCACTAATACAAAAAGGGTTACCCAAACATAGCGATTCGTAAGGTCCGCCCACATCAAAACACTCGTCACAATAGCTGCCAAAATTAGCAAACCACCCATGGTGGGCGTGCCAGATTTTGCTAAATGAGATTCGGGTCCGTCATCTCGAACCGTTTGTCCGATCTGCATTCTTTGTAACCAAACAATCATCTTAGGACCAATAATCATGGCCATAGCTAACGCGGTTAACGTACTTAAAATAGCGCGCAGGGTAATATACGAAAATACTCGGAAACCAGTATCAAACTGTTGTAGCCAGTCGGCTAGCCACATTAACATGCAATGCGCTCCCTATTTCGTTCAAGCTTTCCCAATGGAGATACCTCCAATGCATCAACGACCAGCTCCATCCGTGCACTTCTCGAACCTTTAACAAGAATACTAATGTCACATTTTTCAAAAATGACATTTTCATTTAAAAAGGCAATCATCAAAGATAGGTCGCTAAAATGCTTACCATTTTGTTCAAAAACGGCACTGGCACTTTGGCTTAATACCCCTAGACTATACAATTCATCAATGCCTTTTTGTTTGGCATATTCACCCACTTTTTCATGGTAATAACGGGCTTTTTCGCCTAGTTCAGCCATATCTCCTAAGAGCAATATTTTTCGTCCGGCGAAACTAGACAACAAATCAATCGCCGCATTTACCGAGGCAACATTTGCATTGTAAGTGTCATCAATAATTTTCACTTGATTAGTTAACTGTTTTACTTGCAATCGTCCAGATACATGAGGCATTAAACGTAAACCTTCTTGCACATCGCTTAGACTGGCTCCTACCTCTAATGCCAACGATGCTGCAACCACCGCATTACTTACGTTGTGTATACCTGGTAATGGCAAGCTAATACCAATTCGACCACTTGGTGTGACTAAATCAAATTGAGCACATCCATCTAAACCTAGGGTAATATCTTCGGCAAATACATCCGCACTTTTCTCTGATGAAAAAGTTTGAACCTTGTTGTATTTAAGTTTACCTAACCAATAATCCGCAAACTGGCTATCAGCGTTAACTATGGCTAAACCTCTATCTGGCCCCTTTTCTGTTAACCCTTTAAATATTTCGCTTTTCGCTCTGGCAACACCTAACAAACTGCCAAACCCTTCTAAATGTGCAGCAGCAGCGTTTACTATGGTTGCCACATCAGGTTTCACTAAACTAGTGGTATAGGCAATTTCACCTAAATGGTTGGCTCCCATTTCAATGACAGCAAATTCGTGATGTCTTTCTAAACGTAATAATGTCATGGGGACACCCAAATCATTATTGAAATTACCTTTTGTGGCTAACACCTTGCCGCGACGAGACAAAATAGCGGCGGTCATTTCTTTAACGGTTGTTTTTCCGCTACTACCGGTAATACCTATGGTTTTGGGTGCGACTTCCGCTTTCACTGCAGCACCTAAGTGTCCTAAGGCCATTTTTGTATCTTTTACTAAAATACAGGGTAAGTCCGTTTCTAATTCACAGGATACGATGAGTGCTATGGCACCTTTTTCTTTGGCTTGTTGCACAAATTTATGACCATCAAAATTTGGCCCTTCTAAGGCGAGAAAAAGATCTCCAGTATTGATACTTCTGGTATCAGTGCTCACACCAGTTACCAAAAGACTATTATCAACTTGACCTAATATCTGGCCCTGAACTTGTTCAGTTACCCAGGAAAGTGAAACCGGGATCATACTTTTTTCCCCTTTTGGAATTGTGAAACAAACAAACGTTCATCGTAAGATAAAGTTTGGTTACCTATGATTTGATATTGTTCGTGACCTTTACCAGCCACTAAAACCATGTCGCCTTCAGCACATTGACTAACGGCCAGTTGGATGGCTTTTTTGCGGTCATGTTCGACCTTGATTACATCTGGGTTTCTAAAGCCCGTTAAGATGTCGGCAACAATCTGTTTGGGATCTTCGCTACGCACATTGTCGTCGGTTAAAATCACGCTATCTGCGAATTGTTCGGCGATCTCGCCCATTAAAGAACGTTTACCTGCATCCCTATCACCACCACAACCAAACACACACACCAGCTTACCTTGGCAATGTTGTCGGGTAGCCAATAGTGCCTTTTCTAATGCATCTGGAGTGTGAGCATAATCCACCACTATGGTTGGCATTTTTGAACGGCAGAATAATTCCATACGCCCAGCTACGGGTCTCAGTTTTTGAGCGACATAAGCAATTTGCTTCAAGCTCTTGCCTAAACATAGTTGGGCACAAATTGCTGCTAACACGTTAGACACATTAAATTGGCCTAACAAAGCTAAACGTAACTCACAATCTCCCCACGAGGATTGCAATGAAAGTCTTAATCCGGAAGAGGTGTACTGCACGTTTTTGGCTACACAATATTTATGTTTTGTAGGTACAGAATCTGGTTGAAAGTTTTGTCCGAATAATACACTCGTTACTGTATTAGGAACTTGGGCAAGCCAGTTATTGTACTCGGCATCATCTCCATTAATAACAGCAAATGTTAACCCCGGTTGAGCTAGTAATTGCCTTTTTGCTGCTGCGTATTCGGCCATTGAACCGTGATAATCGAGATGGTCACGAGTTAAGTTAGTAAATACCGCCACATCAGTCTTAACAGCCTGAATTCTATTTTGAACCAATGCATGTGAAGAGGCTTCTAAAGCGACTTGAAAAGCCCCATCGCCCACAAATTCAGCTAACAAAGCCTGCATGCTAATGGCGTCTGGCGTGGTATTAATTGTGTCTTTAAGCTCTGAATTTACTGAATCGGATGAACTGGAAAACATGCCAGAGCCTAATGTACCAATTGAAGCGGCTTGTTCACCTAATAAATAAGCCAATTGGCTGGTTAACTGTACTGTGGACGTTTTTCCATTTGTGCCCGTAATGGCGATCACCGACAAAGAGTTAGCTGGGAATTGATAAAATCGCCCAGCTAATTCCGACATCGTTTGAGGCAACTGATAAAAACTAATGAGCAAACTTTGTTCACGCATTTCTAAGTGGCCATGTTCAGCTGGACTATCACATTCAAGCAGAATCACTTTTGCACCCAAACTAACTGCTTGAGGAATAAAGTCACGTCCATCACGAACATGTCCTTTAATCGCCACAAAGGCTTTATGGATAGACACATCTCGGCTGTCCAATACTAAACCACTGATCATGATATCTGGCGCATCAATAGAATAATGAGCCAATAAAGGTTTAATACTTTGATCAAAAGCTTGAGGAAATTGATTATCAATAGTCACCATATCAGCCTGCATTTTGACTCCTTACAACTTCTGTCGTTAGAGCTGTGGCTAAAGAAGGTACCGTTTTATCATCAGGGGGCACGTTTAATAGTTGCAGACTGGCAGCCATCACATCCGCAAAAACAGGTGCTGCGGTATGTCCAGCATAATAATGTTCACCTTTGGGCTCGTTAATCAAAATGACGACTGCCAATTCGGGATTAGACACAGGTGCCACACCGGCAAAAATATTCACATATTCGTCACCATATCCATTGGCTATCGCTTTACGGCTGGTACCTGTTTTACCTGCCACGCGATACCCTGGTATACGAGCTTTTTCAGCTGAACCACCTTTTTGCACCACACTTTCCATCATCTGCAGAACGTGTTGTGTGGTTTGTTGACTGATCACTCTTTCACTTTCAACGGGCTCGTCGGGCTTAATAATGCTTAAAGGGCGCTTAACACCTCCATCGCCCAATACGCTGTACATACGCGCTAGCTGCAGTGCAGTCACCGAAATACCGTAGCCAAATGATAGTGTTGATAATTCAAAATCTGACCAACGGTTACGCTCGTTAAAAATACCATTACTTTCGCCTAACAAATTGGCGCCACTGTCACTCATTAACCCCACGTTGTAGTAGGTATCTATTAGGAATTCTTTAGGTACAGAAAGTGCCAGTTTTGATGTACCCATATTGCTCGATTTACGAATAATCTCAGTCAGATCAATTTTTCCGTAGTTACGAGAATCTCGCACAATATTACCACCTAGATGCATCCAACCTGGCGAGGTGTCAATAATGGTTTCAGGGTCAGCAGAACCAAACTCTAAAGCACTTAATACCGCTAAAGGTTTTACCGAAGAGCCAGGTTCGTATGCGTCGGTTACTGCTCTATTACGAATTCTATGGGCAGAAACACCAGAACGATTATTAGGATTAAATGACGGGCTATTAACAAGGGCTAATATCTCACCTGTTTTAACGGCTACCACTATGGCTGAACCAGAAGCAGCACGGTAATATTGCACGGCTTGTTTAAGCTCTTTGTAAGCAATAGCTTGAATACGTTGATCTATAGTGAGTTGAATATCCTGCGGTTTTTCACCTTCTTTAAATTCAAGCAACTCCACCATGCGACCTTTACCATCACGACGAATCTTTCTTGAACCTTTAGAACCCGTTAACCACTTGTTATAAAGTTTTTCTACGCCCTCAATGCCAATATCATCTACATCGGTAAATCCAACGATATGTGCTGATACTTCGCCACTGGGATAATATCGTCTAGACTCGTCACGTAAATGCACACCGGCCAGCTTTAGCTGCTGAACATAGGTTGCCATAGCTGGCGAGACCTGACGTTGAATGTAAACAAACGTGTCTTCTGGGTCGTCCACTTTTTGTTTTAATGCTTCAAGGTCTTGGCCTAATATTTCTGCTAAAGCTTTCCATCTCTTCGCGTTAGCTGCCAACTTAGCAGTCAAATCAAATTCAGGATCCTTCTGAGCTTTTTCTTTTAACGCATCGATAGATTTTGCAATGGTTTTAGGGTTTGCCCAAATGGCTCTAACTGGCACACTCACAGCTAATTGCTGACCATTCCTGTCTGTAATTAAGCCTCGATGCAAAGGGTTGCTATGAGTTCGCAATGTACGACTGTCGCCACGTTTGATTAATAAATCAGGGTCAACAACTTGAATGTATACAGCCCTAGCACTTAACCCTACAAATACCAAAACGATAGCGCTTATCACTACGACAAAACGCCAATGTAACAATTCAGGCACGCTGTTAGCTTTAGCATGATTTGGCTGATTTTTTTTGTTACTTTTATTGACGTTGCGACTGGTAACTCTGCTCATTTCACCCTCACCACAATTTCTTCAGTGGGCTGGGGACGGTGCATATTGAGCTCAGTTTTGACTAAGTTTTCTATGCGATTGTGCTCACTTAATGCACTTTGTTCTAACACTAGGTTTCGCCACTCAACATCGAGCCTATCTTGCTCTTGCATAAGACGTTCAATTGCTATCGACATCTGACGATTATGGTGTGCGCTCAAGATAACTAAACCTGCACTAACCAATACCGCTAGAAACAACAAAACCCGCACAGGATGGCGGGCTAAATCAGCGAGTATAAAACTGAGCAGGTTGAAGTTAGTATTGGCTGTTTTCACAATTTTTCAGCCACCCTTAATACCGAGCTTCGCGCCCGTACATTGTCAGATAATTCATCAGCCGAAGGTTTAATCGCCTTGCCTACAGTTTTCATGGCTTTAGCTGCATCAATTTCAGCTTGCATTATGGGTAAGCCAGCAGGCACTTTTAAGCCACGACTTTGCTCTCGCATAAATCGTTTCACTAATCTGTCTTCTAATGAATGAAAACTGATCACTGCCAAACGCCCGGTCGGAGCGAGAGTATTTAAGGCAGCCTTTAAGCCGGTTTTTATTTCGTCTAACTCGCTATTGATGTAAATACGAATAGCTTGGAAACTGCGAGTAGCCGGGTGTTTATATTTGTCTTTAACAGGCACAGCTTCATCAATAATGTCTGCTAATTGAGAAGTTGTGGTGATGGGCGTGACTTGACGAGTATTTACAATGGCATGAGCAATACGTTTACCAAATTTTTCTTCGCCAAACTCTTTGATAACTTGCGTGATGTCTTGTTCTTCAGCTTTAGCTAACCACTGTGCTGCACTTAAACCTTTAGACGTATCCATACGCATATCGAGTGGACCAGAACGCATAAAACTAAAACCACGTTCAGCATCATCCAATTGTGGTGACGACACCCCTAAATCCATCAAGATGCCATCTATCTTGCCTACTAAACCTAATTCTTCAGCTACAGTTTGTAAATCTGAAAAAGCACTATGGTGAATAGAAAAACGAGAGTCATCAGCAAAAACCTCTGCCGCTTTGATTGCGGTAGGATCACGATCGATTGCAATTAAACGTCCATTTTCAGACAATTTGTTCAGGATTTGTTTTGAATGCCCTCCTCGACCAAAAGTAGCGTCTAGGTATACACCATCGGGGTTAATGTCTAAACCGTCGATTGATTCCTGTAATAAAACAGATAGGTGAGAAAATTCGTTGTCCATTAAAGTGAGAAATCCTGCAGTCGCTCGGTTAATTCAAAGTTGGCTTCTTGCTCTGTCGCCACATCTAAATCTATTTGTTGTTGCCAAACGTCTGCATCCCAGATTTCAAATTTATTGAACTGGCCTACTAACATGATTTGTTTATCTAATTTTGCGTGTTGACGTAACGGTGCGCCTAATAAAAAACGGCCATTTTTGTCCATATCACCTTCAGTAGCATGCCCTAATAACAAACGCTGCATACGACGCTCATGAGGATTCATACTAGATAAACGACTGAGTTTAAGTTCGATTTCTTCCCATTCTGGAAGTGGGTAAAGCAGCAAACAAGGCTGTTGAGTGTCAACAGTACAAACTAGTTGTCCCTGACAATCATCCAGCAGGGATTGACGGTACCGGGTAGGTATCGTAACTCGCCCTTTTATATCTAGATTAATTGCGTTAGCGCCGCGGAACATTCCCCTAACCTTTTTTATATTTTTATCTTAAGTAAGTTTTTAACTAGTATGTGCGAGTGCCAACATTTTGATCCCGTAAGATCCACTTTGTGCCACTTTTACCCACAAATGACAGTTTAGGTACCACCTGTCTATCATGTCAAGGACTAAAACAGCTGATTTGTTTTGGTTTGACGGCGTCTGTTCACTCTGAATTTTAACTAATAAGCTTGAATACGTTGTTTATCAGGACGTTAGCTAAAACACCTTAAATAAATAGCGAGCAAATAGGTTTTCAAACGATTTATTTATATGCTTAAGCAAAAACTAGAATTGAGGTAATTAAGCTTGTTTGAATTGAAACATGAATGCGGAATTACACTTTCGTTAATTACCAAACAGTACGTTTGCACAATCAGTGAGGCAAAGGTGACGTAGAGAATTCTCTAAAAATGTCCACGACCTGCCATTGTTAGGTAAATCATTAGTATAAATAGCGCAAGAGTCGTTTTATTTAACACCCAGAAAATAATATACTCATGCACAATTCGTACGTAGATGAACAGGACAGATATTGGCCAATTCTTTTGAACTCGTTCAACAATTGCCCGTAGCCAACACTTTAGGTGAAGGTGTTATTTGGGAACATAGAACACAAACCGTTTATTGGACTGACATTGAACAAAGTAAGTTATACAGCTGGAAATTTGGTCAAACCACTAGCAGCTATTTTGACTGCCCTGAACGCCTTGGCTGTTTTGGATTAACTGGAGATCCCGCTTGGTTAATTTGTGCCTTTGAATCTGGTTTTGCCTTTTTTAATCCACAAAGTGGTGAAACAAAATGGCTGCAAAAAGTCGAACTCAACTTATCTCACACTCGTTTTAACGATGGCAGAGTTGATCGCCAAGGCAGATTTTGGGCAGGTACTATGATGCAAGACGAAGGCAAAGACGACACTCAAGAAAGAGCCGCGTTATATCGTCTTAATCACAATCATCGGGTCAAAAAAATCATTAAAGACATTAAGGTTTCTAACGGTTTATGTTGGAGCCCAACCGGTGACACACTCTATTTTGCAGACTCGCCTAGCCAAACAATTCAACAAGCTCAGATGGACATAAAAACGGGAAAGATTGGCCCACTTAAAGAATTTGCGAAAACTGACAGTCATGCCTTTCCAGATGGCTCATGTGTAGACAGCGATGCATGTATTTGGAATGCCCAATGGGCAAGTAGCACAGTAAAACGCTATAGCCCAGATGGCGAATTGTTATTAACTTTAGACGTACCCTGTAAGCAGCCGACCTGTGTGACGTTTGGCGGCCCTGATTTACAACACCTCATTGTAACGTCTGCTCGAATCAATCTTTCTGAGCATACGCTTCAACAACAAGCGAGTAACGGCAACCTGTTCGTTTACCATACCCCCTTTACAGGTCTAACTGAGTCCATTTGCCTCACCCCTTTTAGCAGTTCAATTGATAGCACTTCAACTGGGAATACAGATTAATGATAACCAACAAACATTTTGGCACACTCGCAAACGGACAAACGGTTGAAGAGCACACTCTAACCAATCAGCATGGTGTTTCGGTAGATATACTGACTTTAGGCGGCATTCTTAGACGCTTCTTAGTTCCCACCAAGCCGAAAGCAACGGATATTGTTTTAGGTTTTGATACCCTTGAAGAGTATCTCGCTGATCAAAGTTACCTAGGTGCTTTAGTGGGCCGTTACGCCAATCGAATTGCACACGGAAAGTTCAGCTTGAATAATGCAGATTATCAGGTAGATGTGAATCAAGCTGGCAATTGTTTACATGGAGGCGCTAATGGATTTAATGCATATGTTTGGCAAGCTACCGTGCTGTCTGATTCAAATGAGCCTTCATTAGCGCTAGAAATGTCTAGCCCAGACGGCGACCAAGGTTTTCCGGGCAATATCAACGTCAAAGCTGTCTACACCTTAACTAAGCAAAATCGTCTAAAAATAGAGTACTTTGCTAAAAGTGATCAAGACACGGTATTTAACCCAACCAATCACGCCTATTTTAATTTAGCTGGCCAACACCATGGCTCTGTGGCCAATCAAAAAATCTCGCTAGAAGCCAGTCATTATACGCCCACCAATGCTAACGCAATTCCTACTGGCGAGATTGCTTCGGTTGAGAATACCCCGTTTGATTTTAGACAATCTACAATAATTGCCGATGCACTAGCGTTAAATCATCAACAGTTAGAATACGGTAATGGTTTAGATCACAACTTGTGTTTAGATAAGTTTACGGCAGCGCAAAAAGACGCTTTTTACGCTGGTAATGCAGCGTGCCAACAGTCTGGTTTAGAAATGAAAGTGTATACATCAATGCCTGGCATGCAGATATTCACAGCCAATCATTTTGCGGATATGCCCGGTAAAGAAGGCGCCATTTATCAAGCCCATCAAGGAGTGTGTTTCGAAAGTCAGTTTTATCCTGATACACCTAATCATACCCACTTCCCAAGCGCAGAATTAAAGGCTAATGCTGAGTTTTATTCGGTAACAGAATACGAAATCATTCTGTAAATTATTATTGTTAGCTATTTAACCTGAGCTCGGGTTAAGCCGAGCCTCTCGGTAACGCTCTTTTTGTGCCTAGCGGCGTTGGATTGTCTAGCAATAACACGTTATTACGTACGACAATTCGCCTTGCTATACACGAAAAATTTCGTCACCGAGTAACGATTAACTCAAAACGTAACCGAAGGTATATGTGTAAGTGTTTGAACTGTATATAAAATTCAATTCACAACGACACTCATTATCCCGAGTTCAGGTTATTTATTGAAATGAGAGTAGGGCTATAAGTATTTTAGCCCCAGACTTTTCTCTTTTATTGTTTTAAACTCAGGCAAGCCACACTTATTTAACCTGACAAATGATTTAAATCGAATTTTGTAAAGTTGCAATATCCAGTAAACTCCCCTAACGTCAGAGTAGAAGAAATAACAAGAGGTAACCGACTAAATGGCAATTAAACTAAAGGTGGTTATTCTTATCCATTGTTTAATTATTAATGCCACATCGCCTGCTATTGCCGAAGAGAGTATCACTGAACTCACAACCTTATTTGGAATAGACTCATACCGTGGAAAATTATTGCAACACGCATTGTCATACTCTGCGACCGACACCTATAAGTTCAAAAAACTAGATGTATCCTTGCCTACAGTTCGTGCCTATAACTTAATGGCTGAAAATGCGGGCATTGATGTCATGTCTGGTACCTCTACAGCCGTTAGAGAAAGTAAACACTTAGCGATTAAATTCCCTATTTACAAAGGATTAAACGGTTGGCGCATCCCTATCATTAATAAAAAAAATAAAGATTTGTTAGCTGATATTACCAACTCAAAGGCTTTAAAAAAATTGGTCGCAGGACAACTTTTACTGTGGACAGACACCAAAATATTACAAGCAAACGATATACCTGTTTCTACCGGCCAGTTTTATGCTTTGTTTCAAATGTTAGACAAACAAAGATTACATTACATTCCACAATCTGCATTAAACGCCAATAGAAACGTCGAGACGTACCATAACTTAAACATAATGTTAGACCCAAACCTGGTTATAAAATACCCAACAGCCGTCTATTATTATGTCAACAAAGACAATATAAAGTTAGCTGCCGACATAGAGAGCGGCCTTAATAGAGCATTAAAAGATGGCTCATTTGACCGGTTATTCAACCAATATTATGCCGCAGACTTGGCAAAATTGAATTTGGCTAAAAGAAAAATCATCACTTTACACAACCCATTTTTAGTAGAAGGCACTCCTTTGCAGAAAACTGAATTATGGCATTCAGTTGTGAGTCAGCACTAAGATACCTTTCAACAAAAAAAACAAACATAGAATTACTGTTTTAATTTAGTGTACAGGCCTTAAATTAAGGGGCTTTCAATTACATAACCCATTGAACAAAAACGCAACCATATTACTTTTATGAAATGGCTACGAAAGATAAATGGATGTTAGTTTAACTTTACCCCAACAAACAAAGAGCACTAACACTTAGACTAAC
>NZ_JBPOFP010000057.1:0-30354 GCF_051252315.1 Paraglaciecola sp.
GAACATAACACTTCATCACCCACATTGTGTCCCCATTTATCATTAACATGTTTAAAGTGATCAATGTCTAACAGGATAAGCCCAACATTAAAAGTCGCTGAATTGTCGCCTAATATTTGCAATTGGTGTTGTAGGCCATATCTATTTAATGTTTGGGTTAACGCATCAGTAATAGACAAATTTTTATAGGTTTCTGATTTTTGCTTCAACTCATTTGCATAATGGGTCATTTCTGCTAATCGAAATTGTTCTATTTTAGAATGTTTAAATAGCTTGTTAAGTTGATAGGCAATTCTAAAGGCAATGGCAGTTAGCCATAAAGATAATATACCCAAATACCAATGCTCTTTTTGAATGTAAGTTCCAGTTAAGGAGATATTGTTGATTTGAAAGGTGTGTTCCCCGAATGGCCTATTTTCGTTAAAATCTATTCCAAATTCAGTCACTTGAGAGAATTTCAATTTTGCTTGCTTTCTTGGCACATTATATTGATTTACCCACCAGTCTGGTAAATGTAACTCATTCAGTTCATATTCTAATTGAGTGTTGTAGTCCACCTGTCTGATGGTGGTGGTAATAAATTGAGCACTATTAAAATCATCTTTTTGACTAATTTCTGGATCGAAATTTCTGAAATATAGACGAATTGATGTTGCCGGTCCTTGGTAATTGATATCAACTTGTAATTTTTGGTATCGACTTAAGTTAATACCTTTGTACCACAACTTAATATCTGAATTGTAAAGTTGACCAAAGCGGCATTCTGGAATTTTGGCCCCGGTTTTCATATGGCAATACCAGCTTGATTGCTCTTTGTTCAACCAGTAGGCTTGACTGTTACCTGGTAGGTTTTTATCTGTTTCGCTAATTATCGGAAACACTGAGTTGGGTAATAACTGAATTTTTCTCTGAGGAATGAGTGGGTAACTCAATAAAGCAACGACCGTTATAAATATGGCTAATAGATAAAAAATATTCGAATGTTTGGGATTCAATATTACTTCCTCAAAGAAAGTGACCGCTTTATTTTTTGCCTTTTAGCATGATTTAAACACGTGCACATTCGAATAAGCTAATTTAGATCGGGCAAGAAGATGACTTTATTTATTGAGCTTAGCTTTATGCATATTGAAAATCAAATTGGGTGAAGATTGAGGGTAATTAAGTGACTAATTATTCGGATGTTAGCAATTGTGTTAATTATGGATTGTAAGATATCAAACTGTGGGGGGAATATAAATCACCCCACACTTATAGGTTATTTAAAGGTGACTTTAAATATCGTAGCAATTTCACTCATCGCTTCTTGATTGGGTGTATCAATAATGAGTTCATTACCGTTTAGTTGCCAATTTAATTTCGCTTGATGGTTAAGTAAACTTACATTCGTTAGCTCACTTTTTTGATGTTGTTTAAACAAGTGTTTGATTTGAATTTGGCTATTTTCTTCAGGCTGGCCTAATAAAAATACATAAATGGATTTATAGTCTTTAGAACGAGTGAATCGTATATCGCTCGCACTATAGTCGATAGTGGCTGATTGACCGCCAAAGTGACCTTCTTCAATGGTGGCATCTCCATAACCAAATATTTCATAAGCTCGGGTATTATAGACAGCCTCTTCATGGGCTCTTAACCATTCCCCCATTTGCGCTAGTACCTGGCGTTGCTCTTCAACAATCACTCCATTAGCTTTTGGCGATATGTTTAGAAGCACTACACCTTTTTTACTCCATACATCAATCATATTTCGAATGACTAAATCAGCAGGTTTGTAAGTTTGCCCTGTAATGTAACTCCAGCTTTTATAACTTAAGGTGATGTCGGTTAACCAATAATCTTCTGGCATTTCTTTCATGCCGCCTTGTTCAATGTCTAACACACCAATATGGCTAGGTAAGTCTTTTTGTTTGTATGCAACTACCACTTCTTTATTTTGCTCTGCCGCAGCGTTAAAGTGATGAGCCACCATTTTTTGTTGGTAATTTTGCGGGATTTCGTCAAGCCAAGAATCGAACCAAATGATGTCAGGCTCATAATCATTGACCACTTCTTTAACTTGGTCTAACCAATAATCATGAAATTCAAGTTCTGGAATATTGCCATATAATTTACGGAGTTTTGGATCGGTAGTGGATGTAATGAGATCTGGATGATAAGCGAAATGGCTGTCACTTCCTTCCCAGTTATTAGGAGAGTCTGCATTACGTTGTAAATTACGGGCATGGTGAAATGTCGCAATTGTTTTCATATTACGCTGTTTTAATTGTGTGAATAATTCACCTAAAATATCTGTTTTTGGGCCTGTTTCTAAAGCATTCCAGGGATTAACCTTACTCGCCCACATAGCATAACCGTCATGGTGCTGAGCTACTGGCCCTGCAAACTTAGCTCCGGCTGACTGAAATAAGTCTGCCCACTCTTTTGCATCGAAATGTTCTCCAGTAAACATGGGAATAAAATCATGGTAATCAAAATTTTCGCCATATGTAGATTTGTGGTGTTGATACACACCTTTAGCCCAATCACTGTGTTTTGGAATATACATCCAACGGGGATACCATTCACTACTATAGGCAGGAACAGAATAGGGACCCCAGTGAAAGTAAATGCCTAGTTTTGAATCAGCAAACCATTCAGGTTTACTATTATGCTGTGCTAGAGACTCCCAATTTTCTTCATAGGTAACAGGTTTGGGGTTTTCTTTTTGAGTACTTGGGGCACAACTTATGACTAGAGTGGTTAAAGCTAAAGTTATTGCTAAAGAGAGTATACGGATATTGACTATTTTCATGTTAATTTGACATTAGTATGGTGTGTTATTATGTTAACATAATGTGTAATTTAAAATCTATGTTTATATTGGACAAAAAAACACCAGAGATAAATCCTGATCTTTATATTGATAAATTGGTATTAGAATTGTTTAGAGCGTTTATTAGTGCGGCTGGGATAAATGCAGATAGACATAAAAAAGCGGCTGGTTTGAAGTGCCAGCCGCTTTTAATTTTTGTTGATGGATCACATATCAAGATTGATATTATTGCTTTTTCATCACCTTAACGTTCATTTCTTCGACTTTTTTATCTGATAAGCGCGAAGGCGCGTTAAACAGTAAGTCTTCGCTGGTCCCCGTTTTCGGGAAAACCATCACTTCACGAATTGAGTTTTTCTTACCCAATAACATCATTAGGCGGTCGATACCCCAGGCAATCCCGCCGTGTGGAGGAGCGCCATAATGGAAGGCTTTGTACAAAGTGCCGACACTTTTCAGCATCTCCTCTTTGTTATATCCCATGTTTTTGTAAGTCGCCTCTAAAATCTCAGGTTTGTGAGCACGGACTGAACCACCACCAATTTCGTAGCCGTTAAGTACTAAATCGTACTGCTGGGCAATGATAGAACCTATGTCTTCTTCCTTGCCATTCATATGTTTTTCAACGTCGGCAATAGCCGGCATTGAGAATGGGTTATGGGTAAAGGTCCATCTACCATCATCTGTCTTCTCAAACATAGGGAAGTCGACTACCCAAGCAGGTCTAAGCTCTTTAGGGTCGATTAGCTTGAGCATTTTGCCAAGCTCTTGACGTACCGCGTCTAATGCCTTGTTTGCCACTGCATAACTGGCTGCCGAGAAAAACACCACGTCGCCAACTTGGGCGTTACTTGCGGCAATTATTTTCGCTGCAATGTCTTCACCTAAAAATTTAATGATGGGTGATTGTAAATCGTTTTCGTTGACGAATATATACGCCAGTCCACCTAGGCCGTTTTGCTGAGCAAGTGCTGTAAGGTTTTCGATTTGTCCTTTGGATAAACGTTTACCGCCTTGTTCTTCAGCAGAAACCTTAATACATTTAACGATACCGCCTTGTTCGATTGGCTTACTGAATACTTGGAAGCTAGTTTCTTTGACAATATCGGTAATGTCTTGCATTTGTAGACCAAAGCGCAAGTCTGGACGGTCGCAACCGTATTTGTCCATGGCATCTTTGTAGGTGATGACAGCAAAGTCATGTAATTTCCATTTTTTGCCATATATTTTTCTCACCACTGTGTTAAACATTTTAGTGTTTAAGTCGATGATGTCTTGCATGCTGGCATAGGCTAATTCAATGTCTAACTGGGTAAACTCAGGCTGACGGTCGCCCCTTGAGTCCTCATCTCTGAAACAGCGGGCAATTTGGAAGTACTTTTCGTAACCGCTGACCATTATCATTTGTTTAAACTGCTGTGGCGCTTGTGGCAAGGTATAAAATGCCCCTGCTTCTTTACGACTAGGCACGATAAACTCACGGGCACCTTCATCGGTTCCAGCACTTAAAATAGGGGTTTCCATTTCTAAGAAACCATCCTCATCAAGCATGTCACGTATCAGCTTAATAACTTTATGGCGATCAACAATAACCTTACGCACTTCTTTGTTTCTGTGATCTAAATACTTATGTTGAAAACGGATGTTTTCGCTGGTTTTTGTTGCTCTTGCGATTTCAAACGGCAAGCTTCTAGCTAGGTTTAAAATCTCTAGTTTGGACGTTTCAAGTTCAATGGTGCCGGTTCTTAATCCCGGGTTGTAATCGTCTTCTCTACGCTGAACCACTACCCCAGTTGCCGCTATGACCGACTCGGCCTTTAAGTTAACTAGCTCGTCAAAATTAGGGAAGCTTTCACGACTTAAGCGCACTTGGAATATTTGGTAGCTAGAATCACGCAAATCGATAAACATTAAGTCACCGTGATCACGCACACTGGCTACCCAACCAGACAGGGTAATTTCCTCAGAGATAGATTGCTCTGACAACTCAGATATTTTATGGGTTCGGTAGTGATCTTTAACAATCAAAGGCGTTTCAGGCAGCGTTTCTTCTGCTTGTTTAACACTTTGTTTGTCACCACCTTTAGCCGCGGTTTGAGCTTGGTTATTTGAACCAGTATCTGTATCACCAGCACTGCCCGAAGCGTTAACTGCTTTTAATATGCCTTCACGAATAACACTACCAGACGCGCCTTTACCTATGATGGCAATGACTTTACCAACAAGTATCCCAGCTTTACCTTGATTGCCTGCTTTTATATCGGCTGCAATAGCTTCATTTTGCTCTAGAACGGTATTGATGGCGTCAGCGATTTGCTCTTGTGAAATACTGTTTTCTTGGAAGTATTTTTTATAGTCAAAACTGGCGTCTTTTAAATATTCACTCACCGCTTTTTGGACTAATACCGAGTTAACTTTACCGTCTTTAAATTGGGCGAAAATGTCGGTAATAACAGCTGTGTCATCAATGTTTGCATAGTCGTCTGCAGGGATAACATTCACTAGCGTACGGGCAATAAACAGCGGGTCTTTTAAGACATTATTGATGTCCATAAAGGTTTGAGAGCGCACCGAATCTGCAGTGAAAAACTTAGCGTCTTGGGGAACCACGCCACCTTCGATTAAGATAGACTCAATGGCAAAAGGTAAAGTGGCTAAGTCTACTTCGATAGCTTGTACTACCGGTGAAATATCCACAAATGGTAAATCAGGCTCAGAGATAAAACGATAATCCGCTTCATACTCTTTTTTACGCATGGTTTTGGTTTGTTTTAGATCTTCATCCCACAATACTGTGGTTTGATCAGGACGAAATACATCATGTTCAATGTAATAGTTAAGCTGTTTTTCAACTTCTTCTTTTAACGATTCCACCATGAATTTGAACGAGTTCAAGTTTTTGATTTCGGTACGCGGGTTTAGCCCTTGAGTATTTCTTTTACGCAAAGACACCGACACGTCAGACTTAAACTCGCCTTTTTCTAAATTAGCTTCAGATATACCAATGCTTTGTACTATGCGCTGGATGTACTGAGCATAGATAGATGCATCTTCGATATTTCTAACACAAGGATCGGTCACTATTTCAATGAGCGGTACGCCGGCTTTATTGAAATCAACCAAAGAAATGTCACGTTCGTGCATTAACTTAGCGGCATCTTCTTCAATATGCGTTTGGGTGAGGCTTACTGTGAATTGCGAGCCATCTTTACGGAAACAAGAAATATCACCGTCCGGTATGATGGGGTTATGAAACTGAGTGATCTGGATGTTTTTAGGATTGTCTGGATATTCGTAGTGTTTACGATCCCAAGAAGTCACAGGGTTACTGAAACTAGACTTTACCGCTTTACCAAAATAAATGGCTTTAGTAATGGCTTCTTTGTTAAGTGCTGGTAACACACCCATTTGTCCGGTACATACCGAGCAAATATTATGATTAGGTGTATCTGACTCTTCATTTGCACAGCCACAAAACAACTTAGTTTTGGTGTTCAATCGCACATGAGTTTCAAGACCAATAACAAGTTCTAGGTCGTGTTTGTCGAGTAAATCGTTTAAATAATCTTGATCCATTATAGTGTTTCTTCTAACAAGTGTGCGAACTGTAAAACGCGCTCATCGTCGGTTTTAGCTGCTGTAATTTGAATACCTGTTGCAGTTCCTTTTGGTACTGTGAGTGTTGGCAATTGGCCAAGACTAAACCCAACTGTGAAAGCATCAGACAAGTACATGGCCAATGGGTCTTTCAAGCTATCACCTATTTTAGGAGGCAAACCTGGGGTAACCGGTGACAATATAATGTCAACGTCATTATAAAAACCTTCGAAGTCTGCCGATAACTTATCTCGTATGGCTAAGCTCTTAAGGTAAATTTCATCTGAAAAGCCTTGAGATAACACTTGGTTTCCACCAACGATTCTTCGCTTAGATTCTTCTGAAAAGTTCTCAGAGCGGGTAACCGCATAAGTTTCGATTAGGTTTTCTGCTTCAATGCGGTTGCCATAATTTGTGCCATCAAGGCGCGAAAGGTTAGAAGCTGTCTCTGCCATGGCCAGAATATAGTAGGTTGAGACTAAGGCGTCTGCATCCATGAAATCGAGTTCTTTAACTTCAATGCCTTTGGCTTTTATTTTTTCAAGAGCAGAGATAAAGTCAGCTTTGATTGACGGGTCCATCGCATCGTTTTCCAGTAGGTTTTTAAAATATCCTACTGTTTTAACACTACTGGCACTCTCTAAAGTTGTTTCGTCAATATCAGTGGATTCATAAGTGGTTTGGTCTTTTACATCTTTACCACTTATAGCGTTCAACACAATACGAATATCTTCAATGCTTTTGGCTAAAGGGCCAACACAATCGGTAGACGATGCATAGGCCATTAAGCCATAGCGAGAAATTCGACCATAGGTAGGTTTAAGACCATATACCCCATTATATCCAGCGGGTTGGCGTACCGAACCACCCGTATCGCCACCAATAGAAAACACAGTGTAATCTTTGGCTACATTCACAGCCGATCCGCCACTAGAGCCACCTGCCACTAACCCTTGGTCTTGGGCATTGCTCACTGGGCCAAAAATAGTGTTTTCGTTCGACGAACCATGACCAAAACTATCGCAGTTCTCTTTGGCAACAGGGATGGCACCTGCATCTAGCAGTTTCTGAATTGCACTTGCGGTATAGGCTGACTTGTATTGTTTAAGAAAATCAGAGCTTGCTGTGGTAATTGTACCTTGCAGCATAAAGACATCTTTTACCCCAAAAGGAATACCTTCAAGTAGCCCAATGGTTTCACCCTTAGCAATTTTGGCATCCACTGCTTGCGCTCTTTCAAGGGCATCGGTGTCGAGTAAAGCATTAACACTGTTGTGGGAATTTTGTTTAAGTAAGTCGAGCTTTTGCTGAACTAAATCAACACAGCTTATTTGCTTGCTGACCAATTGTT
Organism: Paraglaciecola sp.; assembly: GCF_051252315.1. GTDB lineage: Bacteria > Pseudomonadota > Gammaproteobacteria > Enterobacterales > Alteromonadaceae > Paraglaciecola. Next base: position 7,764 of record NZ_JBPOFP010000057.1, read on the forward strand.
GATGAATTTGTTTTATTTGAGATTGCATAAATTAGGCTTCTATCACTTTTGCCACGACTAAATAGCCATTTTTTTCTTTCGGAAAGTTTTCTACTATAAGTTGTTTTTCTAGTTCGCTTGATCCAACAACTTGATCTTCTCTTAGGCTTTCAACGCTCACGGCATTTTTACTGATATCACTTGCCGTATCCTTGGTAGATAAATCAGTGTTATTAATCACTTCGAATAACTTGTTTACTGCTTCAGAGGGCTTTGCGCCTTTAATACTCGACAAGACATCGACGGTCATGATTTTATTCATTGTTATTTCTTTACCTTGAGTGACATTTTGGTGCTAAAAGCACATCCAACTAACCAAAAAAAACCTTCCGAATTTGGAAGGTTTTTTTAAAATATTGAGAAACCTTCCGAACCTAATAGTTAAGATTATTACCATTCCAATTATTATTTTGCGCGTTATTTGTCATTGAAATCGTTTCTTTAGGCACGGGTAAGGTTAAATTGCGCGGAAGTATACACTAATTCCTACGGCAACTTTATAACTTTTTAATGGCTATTTGGAGTAAAGGTTATTCACTTTTTTAACATGCGTGACTTCCTCACTTACGTGCTTCGCACTATGGGGATGCTCTGCGAGCAAAGGGCAAGCGCTGCGCGCACTAAGTATTCACTTCGTTCATCAAGCATGTGCTATGCACATCAAGTATTCGCAGAGCTCACCGCAATCCATTGCTTTTTTCAAACCACATCCCTGAGGCTCGACAGACTTTTCTTCAACAGCTAAGAAAAGTAAGCAAAAGAAGCCGCGCTATAACCAAGTTCTTATACCTGCGCGACTTGTCAAATAAAGGCCGCAATGAACTGTTCCCTACAGGCATTGCTCAAATTACATCCATGTAATTTGCCCTCTATTTGTCGGCGTTGCTCGGCGAACTTGGAGACGCGAGGTAAATCAAAAGCATGGCAGCGCCACCCGACGTATATGTCGATGAGATATAAGTTAATAGTTTGTTTTTACTGACTTTATTCTATTAAAAAATTATCAAGGATGTCTTGTTAGTGGTTAGTGTGCTTTGTTCTACCTTCTAAATTCTTTTGAGTATTGTTGGAGTTGGAGGTTAGATACTTCCGGCTACCGATTAAGTCGTATTTACGCCATTTGAAGTTTATATGGTGAAACATGCAGTGAGCTTTGCTCTTGTCTTGTTTTCCATAAATCATGTGCATTTTGTAAACGAAGCCAATGATCTGCTGATGGTTTCCCAAAAGCTAATTCAAGACGCACTGCCATTTCAGGAGTTACAGAACCTTTTGCATTTAAAACTTTAGACAAAGTTTTACGACTTACGCCGAGGTGTTTTGCAACATCAGTGATCGTTAATTCTAAAGAGTCGATCACTAATTCTTTTAAAATTTCTCCCGGATGAGCGGGATTAAACATAGCCATTAGTGGTAATCCTCATAATTTACTATTTCAACATCACGTCCCGTGAATTTATATGTAATGCGCCAATTTCCACTTACTCGAACAGACCAAATATCTTTTCGATCACCTTTAAGTTGGTGCATAAACAAGCCAGGAAGATCCATATCATCAGGCCCTTCTGCTTGATCTAAGTTAGCAAGAATAAGACGTAGTTTCTTTTCGTGCTTTTTCTGTATCCCCGCAGTGCTACCTGAAGCATAGAATTTTTGAAGACCTTTATGAATGAAGTTCTTAATCATAGACTAAGTGTAACCTTAAGGGTGTCGGATTGACAGCGGAATCTTGATATGTGGTTTAACTACTTAGTGATTGGACAAATATATCCACGCTGTGTTTTGTTCCATGTATTTGTGCTTAATGGCGAAGCCATGCTTTTGATTTTCTTGTGACTGAAACTTTCCCTAAAAATATCTTTCCTTGTCGAATATGCAAATAGGGACATTTGTGCAAGGGCATCTTTCATAGCATGGATGCGCCTTATGCCCGTTTCGACATTAAAGGATAGATATTTTTAGGTTCAGAAATTTTGTGGAGCGCGTCTTTTCTTGTGCACTTCTTTTAGCTGTTGAAAAGAAGTACATCGCCCAGCAGGGATGCTGGGTGAAAATCCGCAATGGATTGCGGTGAACGAAGTGAATTACCTTAGTTGAAATTATCAAGGGTGATGTATTGTTAGAAATTTGGGGAGAATCGTTGTCTGTTTGAGTAACTTGTATCGCTGCTGAGGATCTTAATAATGGTAGCGACAGGAAATGATTGTTAAATGTGAATCAGTGACTGCATAAACTAATCTATTTGTTTCATCTATGCGCCGAGACCAAAAGCCCGATAAATTTTCTCTTAACGGCTCTGGCTTACCCATCCCCTCAAAAGGTGATCTATTGCTGTCACTGATTAGTTTATTAATTCGCTTTAAAGTCTTTTTATCTTGCCCCTGCCAATAGACATAATCACGCCAAGCCTCATCAGTCCATGCTAGAAGCCTAGTCATTAATGATCTCTCGTTCAATGATGTTTCCTGCTTGGAATTGTTCGATAGATTTTGATAAATGAGCAGCATTAGCAGGTGACTTTAATAGATGAACTGTTTCCATCAAACTATTGTAATGTTCCATAGACATTACCACTGCATCTTCAGCATCTCTGCGTGTGATGACCGTATAGTCGGCATCATTTACCACACGATCTAATACTGATTTAAGCCCGTTACGAGCTTCAGTGAACGATACTACACGCATATTAAAACCTAATTAAGTTGTACCATTAATAAGAGGAGTCTAACGAAATGTTGATACATGTGCAATATTGAGTACATGTGTCAATTTAAAAGCAGTTAACGCCCTCAATGCGGGGGCAGGTTTTGCATTTTGCAATACCCCTGAATCAATGAAGTCATAGACGTTGATTGGTTTTTAGTGGCGAAGCCATGCTTTTGACGTCCTCGCGAATACAAATCCCCCGTTAAAATATTGGCTTGTCAGATGGCCAGATATGGACATCTGGACAAGGCAATCTTTCATTGCTGGGAGCGGCTTATTGCCGTTCTGACATTAAAGACAATTATTTAATGGAATCGGGATTTGTCTGGAGCGCGGCTTTTCTTGTGCACTTCTTTTAGCTGTTGAAAAGAAGTGCATCGCCCAGCAGGGATGCTGGGTGAAAATCCGCATGCGACCGCCAAGGATGGCGGAAGGTAGAATAACGCAGGACGCAGTTATCGAGATTGTGGTGAACGAAGTGAACTACCTTGGCCTTTGAAACTCACTGGTTTCAGACCATTTAGGCCAATCATTTGAATTAACTAAATCGTGACCTACTTCAAATAATAATTGAGCATCTTCTTGAATGCCGGATAGATCCCACTTTTCGCGGAACTGGTCACACACTTGGTGATAACAACCGGTTACTATCACATTGGTACGTTTTCTATAATCAGCCGTGGCGTCATCAATGGGTTCTGTACCACCTTTAGCATACAGTGCAGGTACACCTTTTTTGGCAAAGTTAAAGTGATCACTACGGTAATAATATCCAGCCTCTGGTTTGCTTTCTTGCACTATATGCCTATTTTGGTTTTTAGCCGCTTTAGTTAAATAGGTTTCTAATTCTGATTTGCCCATGCCGACAACCGCCACATCTTTGGTTCTACCGAGTACATTCATGGCATCCATGTTGATATTGGCAATGGTTTTATCTAAAGCAATAATGGGATGTTCTGTGTAGTATTTTGAACCCAATAAACCTTGTTCTTCTGCAGTAACAATTAAAAAGGTAGTCGAACGTTTAGGTTTGTTGTTGAGTTGAGAAAAAGATTTGGCCACAGCTAAACTCGCTGCAACACCTGTGGCATTGTCATGTGCGCCATTATAGATTTGGTCACCTTGTTTGTTTTCATCTTTGCCAAGATGATCCCAATGGGCGGTATAGATTAGATGTTCATCTTCTGCACTGCTACCCGGGAGCGTGGCTACAAAGTTGTAACTAGTGGATTTTTTAAAACTGTTGTTGATAGTGACTGAAGCCTTTATACCCATTGATTTATGGTAATTAGCCAGTTTGGCATTTTGTTTTTCGGTCTGAAAATCTAAGCCCACATCAGCGAAAACTTTAGTAGCGCTTTCTAGCGTCAACCAACCTTCAACGGCCACTTTACTTGCATTACCATCTTTTGTGACTAAGCCATATTGTGGGCCGCTCCAGCTATTCGCTACAACACTCCAACCATAAGAGGCGGGTTTTGTTTCATGCACTATGAGTGCTGCCGCCGCACCTTGGCGACTTGCTTCTTCGTATTTGTATGTCCAACGACCGTAATAAGTCATGGTTTTACCTTGGAATAAACCACTCTCAGGATTTGCAAATCCAGGATCATTCACCAAAATAACCACGGTTTTGCCTTTAACGTCTAAGTCGGCATAGTCATTCCAGCCATACTCTGGTGCATTCACGCCATAACCTACAAACACTAGCTCAGAGTCTTTTAGTTCTATTTGAGTTTGTTCTCGGCTAGTAGATGCCATCATATGTTCTTTGTAAACAAACTGGTTTTCTCCTATGGTCATCACCATATTGGCATCGGCTGTCATTTCCATCAATTCAACGGGCTGTAAAAAACTATCTCCTTGGGTTGGCTGATAACCTAGTGCGGTAAATTCCTTGGTTAAATAATCTAAGGTTTTTTGTTCACCTACAGTGGTGGGTAACCTGCCTTCAAATTCGTCAGAGGCTAATATTTTCATATGCCTTTTTATGTCATCAGTATTAATGCCTTGATAGACTTGGTCGAAATTATCTTCGGCCGCAACGGGCAGGGTGTTTTTATCTTGGCAGGCCGAAAAACCGACGGTAAGGGTTATGATACATAACAATGGAGTGGCAAAAAATTTCATTCAATGGCTCTTGTGGTTATCAATAATGTCGCCATTATAATTCGAAATTTAAAAAGTCTTTAAATCGTTTTTGTAGGAACTTTAGTTTTATGAACCCAAACTGGCATAAAGAATACTTAAATCAAGTAGATATGTTAAGCATGCAACAACTTGAACACTTATTCTCCCTTAGCCAGTTAAATGATTGGCCTAATGCAGCAGGGCTCAATAAATTAAAATTGGCCACACATTCACAACAAGTTCCTGAGTTTGTTTGTCAATCTCAGATACAAGCAACTGACTTATATTACGAACAAATTATTTTCCAGAAAAACACTGTGCCAACTCGCCCAAACAGTTGGCATGACTTATTTAATGGTTTGGTGTGGTTGCAGTTTCCGAAAACCAAAAGGTTACTTAACCAGCTCCATGTGCAGGATATTGAACAATACGGATTATCCCCTAGGACAAAACAGCGCAACCATCTCACTCATTTTGATGAATGTGGCGTGATAATTACTTATGAAAAAGGTGAAGGTAATCAAGAGTTAATAAAACAGTTGGCAGAGCATGAATGGCATAAAGTGTTTGTGCATAATCGAGATTTATGGGGTACTCAACTCAACACCTTTATGTTTGGCCACGCTAACTTAGAAATGTTACTCAACCCTTTTATTGGATTGACCGGAAAATGGTTGGGAGTAGAAGTAGAACAAGGTTTTAGTGATTTAAATTACTCTGAACAACTGCAGCACCTTGATGAGATATTAGAAAAGCAAATTCAGCAACAAAAGCTATTTTTGCAAAAAAAGCCTCTGTCACCCTTACCTTTATTAGGCATCCCAGGAATGTGGGATGCCAATCAAGAGCCTGAGTTTTATGCCAATACCGATTATTTCAGGGCTAAACCCCAAACGGCTCAGCTAAAGCTAACTGACTAATACAATAACGGTCCACACGCCCCATATAAGAATAAATGGAGCGCAGGCCATGACATAGGTTCGATTCGTGGGTAATTGTGTCCACTGGCTTAAACCAACGGCAATTAAATACATAACCCAAATCGATTCTAACCGTATTGCTTGAGTTAAAGAAAACCAAGCTGAGTTCATTTCAATACCTAAAATAAAGGCTAAAGAAGTCGGGCCTAATGCGGTGGGCGAAAGTTGATTGTCTGACGCCAATAAAATAATAATTATCGTTATTAAACTGATAACCAAAGTAGGCAAACTTACCCACCAAGTAAATCCATACCAATCAGTGAAACCTTGCACACATTCTTCATCTGATCTAGTAGCAAAATTTAAGTATAAGGCCAAAACAGCATTGGCTATAACACTTGAAAGAATGACACCCACAACACTTACCCATAATATTTGAGTTTGTTGCATAGCTTGTCGCATCATATCGAGCTCGGCCGGACTTAAATCCCCAGCTGATGTCTCGATGACCATATTTCTATACCAATCAAAATCTACAAAACCAAAATAATAATAAACAGGTAAGGCTGATGAAATGGAAACCAACAAGAAGGGTAACCATGACCAGTTGTGAGTTTTGGCTATAGTGGCAAACACCCGGTTGGGTTTGGTAAAGATGTCTTGCATTGCCTGAATTGGATTAGATACTAATTCCATTGATTCTTCCTAATAAATGATGTGAAGTCATGCTGATAATTGTAATTTGCTTATTGTTACACATTAGTTATTAATAATCGCATGTAATAAATATATGATTGTTAAGACTAATACAGTGTAGCTGTAAATAATTATGCCAATCGGGGCAGGGGTTAAAAGGCCCAATAGGAAAATGGAATGATAGAAATAAAACAACTGGCAAAAAAATTTGCTGTGGAAAATCCTAAAAAGTTAAGTGAGCAAGAAAAGAAAGATCCTAGGCTCAAAGGCCGCTTTTTCCATTCGGTTAAAGACGTGTCTTTTCGCTGTGATAAAGGTCAAGTTTTAGGTTTGTTAGGCCCTAATGGCGCCGGTAAAACAACCACTTTACGTATGTTATCCACTGCTTTAAAACCTGATGCGGGTAGTGTTTTCATTGGTGGCGAAAATGTGTTGGAAAACCCCATCATTGCCAGGAAAAAAATTGGCTTTTTATCTGGTACAACAGGTTTGTATGGTCGTTTAACTGGACGAGAGAATATTCATTATTTTGCTAAGTTACACGGTATGCAAGAAAGTGAGATAGAAAATCGGATCAAGGAGTTATCTGATTTATTAGATATGGAGAGTTTTTTAGATAGACGTTCAGAAAACTTCTCTACCGGCATGAAACAAAAAACCGCCATTGCCCGGGCGGTAGTGCACACCCCTGAACTGGTTATTTTAGATGAACCCACCACAGGGTTAGACATTATGGCTGCGCAAACTGTTTTGGACTTTATACGTGGGTTAAAAGAGCAGGGAACCCCAGTTATTTTTTCCACTCATCATTTAGATGAAGTGCAGGAATTATGTGAAAAGGTAGTGGTGATTGATCAAGGGATCAGTAAGTTCGATGGAGACATTGCTACTTTTAAAGGGATGGCAGACAACTCTCTGAATCGTTCTTTTATGTCAGTAATCGGTCAGTCAAAGCAAATGGAAGTGGGAGAATAACTATGTGGCTAATATTTTCAAAAGAATTAAAAGAACTATTACGTGATCGTAAAACCTTATTTTTTATGATTGCTTTACCGCTACTGATTTTTCCGGTTATTTTTGGCATCGCTGGTTTTGTAGGTAAACAAGCCATAGATAAAGCAGAAACCAAAGTCCTAAAATATGGACTGGTGGGCGGTATTTATGCACCTGAAATAGTCAAAGATTTGCAACAACCTGATAAGTTTAAACAAGTTGAAATAGCCGCCGATGCGGATTTTAAAAGTATCATCCGAGCCGGTACAGTAGATTTTGTTTTGGTTATTCCTGATAACTATTCCAGTGATGTATTGACTAATGGGCAAGCTGAATTGAAGTTACACTTTAATGACGCAGGTTTGAATTTGGTGTATCGCCGTGTCAACGAGATTGTCAAAAGCCAGTCTGAGCAATTTAAACAAACGGCCTTTTCAACCCTTGGTTTAAACGAACAACAACAAGCCGCTTTGATTAAACCGATTAAATTAGAAAAGGTAAACACTGCTGATAACCGTGAAAACTGGGGTGAAAAAATAGGTGGCATGTTGCCTTATTTATTATTCATTCTGTGTTTACAAGGGGCCATGATGCCCGCTGCTGATATTGGGGCTGGTGAAAAGGAGCGTGGCACATTAGAAACTTTACTGATATCACCTATCGATAGAAACAAAATTGTTTTTGGAAAATTTCTAACTATAGGGTTTGCCGGTACCATGACCGCTCTCATAACGGTGGCAAGCATGGCCATTTGGGGATTTGTGCTCAGTCAGGGCTTGGCAGTGAAATTTGTTGCCGACTTTATGGCACAAATCGGTGTGATTGACTTTGTATTGATCTTTTTAATGTTGGTACCTGTGGTAGCAATATTTGCCTCTGCCTTGTTGAGCATATCTATTTACGCAAAAAGTTTTAAAGAAGCCCAAAGTTACATGGGACCTATGATGATATTTGTGATTATTCCCATTATGTTATCTATCTTGCCTGGTGTTGAATTAAAAGGTGGTTGGGCGTGGGTGCCTATCACCAATGTATCTTTAGCCATGAAAGAGTTAGTCAAAGGCACCATGGATTATTTTCAGCTATTCGCTATTTTTGGTTCAACTGTGGTGATAGCGGGCGCGTTTTTTGCTTTTAGTATTTATTGGTTTAATAAGGAAAAAGTACTGTTTAGATAACAGTACTTTTTTAAGCATGTGCTTTGCGCACAAATGCATTCACTTCGTTCACCGCAATCCCTTGCGGGTTTTCGGGCCGCATCCCTGCGGCTCGATTTACTTTTTACCAACAGCCGCAAAAAGTAAACAAAAAGGGCCGCGCTCCCGACAAGTTCTTTAACCTGCGCGACTTGCCAAATAGAGGTCGCAAAGAAATGTTCCCGACATACTTTGCTAAAATGACATCCTTGTCATTTGGCCTCTATTTGTCGACGTTGCTCGGAGAACTTGAATTCGCGGTAAAATTAAAGCTTGGTGATTCTTTTGTAGGTTGGCCTATAGGCCATCGGCTTTTAAAGGCTAATAAAATAAAAGCGGCTACGACTATTTTTGGTAGTTGAATGTCAAAAACCTTTTGTTGGTAATCGGTTAGATAGTTTGGTAAAAATATTGGACAACGAAATACTAACCCTACCGTGGTAAAAAACATTTGGGATTGGGTAATTATAAAACTGCTAGGTGAAAATGAATTTAAAGCAAAGGCAATCGCTCGAAGAAATATTAGAATCTACAAAAGTTTCTTTATTCCCTCATTGGGCACCAAACAAAAAGGTAAGAGTTAATAGTAAAGACTCGATGGGCGATACTCCGCTTCATCTGATGGCGAGTAGACAAAATAGATTCGGCGTTGATCTTCTTATTGAACATGGTGCAGACGTAAATGCCGTCGGTGACATGGGGCTTACGCCTTTGCACTATGCGATTGGAAAAAAAGATGAATATATTATTCAATGTTTACTAAATGCAGGTGCAAAAACGAGTATACGTTCAGAGTTTAATGAAACTGCTATTGAAAAGGCACAAAAAATCGGCGGTGATATTGCGAAAATCATCACCTAACAAATCGCTAAACTCGGCGTTTAGATCTAACCTTTTTTATTTATCGACTTTTTAACTGTTTTGTTAGTAGCTACACTCAGGCGGAAAATTTTGCTTTTGGTGTAAAACGCGCATTATTCTGATTGTTTCCCCGTCAAGCCAGTAAGATACAATCATTGATATTTCTGGGATTATTAATAATCTCCCTCGGACTAGATCTCTTTGGACTCCCATTAAAGGGTGTTGGAGTAAATTTTCAACTTTAGCTTCAATTATTTGGTCGGTTTGTTCTGCGGCATTAGGATTAAAATCGTATAAAAATGCAAATATTTTCTCACGATCATTTAGTGACTCTTCTTCCCAAACGATCATCTGTTACGGATCTTGGCTTTTCGGGCTTCCATTTTAGCTTTAGCTTCGTCATGTTCAATAAAGTTAGCTTTACCGCTATCAAATTTATCAAATGCTGCATTTATTTGTTCAGACAACCATACATCATGATTCATGGATTTTCGTTGCTCTTCAGCTAAACTTTCAGCCAGTTCGCGGCAAGCATCACTCAAGGTTCGCCCTTGACTTTCGGCCATTAACTGCGCTAAGCGTTTAGTTTCTTCGTCAACTCTAAATTGTATGCGTGTATCCATTATGAACACCCTCAAATTTCACTGTGCACACAAATGTTAGCACTAGGCTTATTCCAAGGCAACGAACAAGAAACTATGGCGTCAATAATTAGGTTACTTTGACCTGTGCGAAGCACATTCTTTTGATTATCCCGCGACTCAAATTTCTCATCACAGAATTGGCTTGTCGAATGGCCGAACATGGACGTTCGGACAAGGCAACATTTTATAGCAGGGAGCGGCTTATTGCCGTTTCGACATTAAAGACAATGATTTGATGAACAGGAAATTTGTTTGTCGCGCGGTCTCTTTTGCTTACTTTTCTTGGCTGTTGAAGAAAAGTGAGTCGAGTCTCATGGATGAGGCTTGAAAAAAGACATGGATGTCATAAGCGCAGCGAATGCCTTAATGGCGAAGCCATGCTCTAGGTAACGAAGATATGCCTTTGTGACGAAGTCATGACTTCATAACTTGAGTGCGCAGCACATGCTTCTAAACAAATTTAGCCCAACCTGTTAAGGCAAACCTTTGCCGCTTCTTGCCACTATGCCGCTTTAATACAATTTTTGCCGGTTTGTTTTGCTCGGTACAATGCTTGATCTGCTCGCGAAAATATTGCCAGTTGATGATCATCTTTTTGATAGGTCGCTGTGCCTATACTACAAGATATATTATGTTTCCTAAGCAAAGGGGTTGCTTCAATTTCTCGTCTAATTCTTTCTGCAATGAGTCCATTGGTTCGGTTGTCAGACTCTGGCAATAGGCAGCAAAATTCGTCTCCACCAAATCTAAACGAAAAATCAGACTCTCTTAAACAAGCATGAATGGTATTGGCGCAAGCGATTAATACTTTATCGCCTTCTTGATGACCGTGTTTATCGTTCACTAATTTGAAATTGTCCATGTCTAATACCAATAAACCAAAAGGTTGGTTATGGCGCTCAGATTGACTGATGACACGAACGATAGCTTCTTCGTAACTTGCTCTATTCCCTAAAGAAGTTAAAAAGTCCTTCATGGCAAACTGTTTAACTTTCTGATAAGCCAAGGCGTTCTTTAAGGGGTACGAAAAGTTGACATGCATTTGTTGTAAAACATGCCAGTTTCTCAAAGACATTTGTTCAGGAAAACTATAAATAATTGTCGCTAAATGAGTATTCGACTCCACACATTTTAGTGTCCTCTGGTGGGAGTTTTTAAGCTGTTTACCTAGTTCCAACATCTTGTCTTGGTACTGGATTTTTAAGCCCGACAACTGTAGGGTGGTTTTTAGCTGCTGCAGGTATAATTCAGCTAGCTCAGATAACTCGATAGTGGTAAGCAATTTTTGAATAAATTGATTGAGTGCAAGCTGACTCATTCCTTGATTGGATTGTTCAAGAGGGAAATAGGTATTACTTAGCTCTTCTTGATAAAACTGATTAAGCTGTTCCAATTTATTCTCCTGCCAAAAAAATGGCTATTTGCTGTACCATAATGATAATTAGTAAGTACTGAGCAAATTTTGTGCCTAGTAATAAAATCGGATAACACTGGATAGGATTGATTCGCGGTTATGCATGGAAATTTAGGAAACATTCTTATATTGATGTCAGTTGCAGTTGCCGCTGTCTGGCTATTTAAACGTATTAATTTGCCGCCTATCTTGGCCTACTTATTTTGTGGAATATTGGCGGGGCCCGATTTATTAGCTTTGTTTGAAAATTCTGAAGACATGGAAATTTTTGCTGAGCTGGGCATTGTGTTTCTGTTATTTTCCCTGGGTTTAGAGTTTTCACTTCCCAAAATGTTAGCCATGCGTCATCTGGTATTTGGTGTTGGGTTAGGTCAAATGGTGATCACTACTATGGTGTTTACTGGGTTGGCTATTTTATGTGGACTCGACAATAAAGCGGCCTTGGTAGTGGGTGGCATGATTGCCTTGTCGTCAACGGCAATCGTGATTAAACAAACCAGTGATCTTGGCATATTAAATACGCCAAGAGCGCAAATTGCAGTAAGTATTTTGTTACTACAAGATTTAGCCGTGGTGCCTCTGTTAATTTTAGTGCCTTTATTAGCTGTGGATTCTGAGCAAAGTTTAGCGCTAGCTATTTCTTTTGCTTTCTTAAAAGGACTAATTGTTGTTGGCATTTTGATGTCGGTTGGTAAATGGGTATTGCCTAAGGTATTTAGTGAAGTTGCTCGTACCCGTACCGATGAACTGTTTGTATTGACCACTATTATGGTGGCTCTAATGGCCGCTGGTTTAGCCTTTTCTTTTGGCTTATCTATGGCATTAGGGGCATTTTTAGCCGGTATGATGTTAGGCGAAAGTCAGTATAAACATCAATTAGAAGCTGATATTCGCCCATTTAGAGACATTCTAATGGGATTGTTTTTTATCACCATAGGTATGCGTTTAGAATTACACAGTTTACCCGGGCAAATACATTGGGCTTTGATTGGACTGGTAAGTATCGTGGCATTAAAGGTATTGATTATTCGCATATCAGCGATGATTTTTAACTTGGACAAAAAAGATGCTTGGGCGGCAGGATTAAAATTATGTCAAATGGGCGAGTTTAGTTTTGTTTTGGCCGCGTTGGCGGTTGACCATAATATTTTAAGCTCTGAATTAGGCTCATTGTTATTAACCATAGGTGTGATGAGTATGGCGATAACACCTTGGTTAGTGGATAAAAGCCCTGAGTTTGCAAAAGTCATTAGTCGAGAAAAAGAGTTTGATGCCAGTGGTTTAGAACAGGTGCCTAATCAAAATAGTGATATTTCTGATCATGTACTTATTTTTGGTTTTGGCCGGGTAGGGCAGTCTGTCAGTCGATTACTTAAAACCGAAGCTATTCCGTATATGGTGGTCGATGCCGATCCGGTTCGAGTGCAAGAAAGTCAGTCTGCGGGTGAACCGGTATATTTTGGTGATGTAAAACAAAAAGATATATTGCGGGCAGTGGGCATTGAGCGAGCTAAATTAGTATTAATTACTTTTGACCAACACGAAAAAGCAAAAAGTGTGATCCAATTGGTGTCTAGTTTATATCCAGAGTTACCAATCGTTGTTCGAACACGTAAAGATTACCGAATGGAAGAATTACTGGACTCAGGAGCGACACAAGTTGTGCCAGAGATTCTAGAAGGTAGTCTGATGCTTGTGACCCAAGTATTACAATTATCTGGTGTGCCTATGTCGCGAATACTTAAAAGGGTTCGTAAAGAAAGAAAAGGGCATTATGGCAATATGCATGGTTTCTTTCCTGGTGAAACAACTGAACTAGATTATGTTAAACAGGACAAATTGGAATTTATGCATGCCGTTATTTTGACCAATGATGCCTATGCAGTGGGGAAATCTTTAGAAGACTTAGACATCTCGCAAATGCGTATCAGTTTAAGAGGCTTAAGGCGAAATAATACAGAATTGCCAGACCCAGATGAAAATACCGTGTTACAAGTTGGTGATGTATTAGTGGTAGCAGGTAAACCGAGAAGAGTCGAAAGTGCAGAGCGTTTATTGTTAGAGGGGCATTAATACTTTAGTTGAAATTTGCTTAGTGGATTTGCAATAAGTACTAAATGGTTTATAGTATGAATTATTGACCTAGTAGACAATAATACGCTAGGCAGGGAAATGAAAAGGGCGAACTTATGTTCGCCCTTTTTACATTCTAATTCGGATTTTTTATTTAGTTATATCTGGCCACACAAACTTTTCAGTTGGTTGCTTTGTTGTAGGCTTTTCCTGAACTTCACTGATATATAACAGTTCCACTTTCTCTCTGGCCCAGGGTGTCTTGCGTAAAAACTTTAAACTAGATTTGATTGAGGGATCTTTGGTAAAACAGTTTATTTTCACTATTTCCCCCATCTTTTCCCAGCCTAATTTCCCTTCTAAGAATTCAACAATGTGTTGTAGGGTTACACCATGTAACGGATCACTGTTTTGCGATTGATGCATATTATCTGGCTCTTATTTCAATGCGCCATTCACCACCCGCGCTAATGTTAAATTTGTTGGCAAAGTTATCTTGGTTCAATGCAAGTGCTAAGTTTTCTAAGCTATTGACATATAACAGCGGCTCGCCTTCTTGTACGCCTGCAAATGAGCGTTCAAAAGTGATGGCTTTTAAAAGTACTGTTTTGCCAGATTGAGTAATTGTGATACTAAAAGGTTGGGTGTACAGCTCTACATAATCTTTTACTTTGCTTAACTTGAGTAACAAGTCCATAGGAACATTTGTCCACACGTTACCATAGGCTGGATCTAGAATAGGGATGCCGCCAATTAGTGTGTTACCTTCGATTCTAGCTGACTCATACTGAATGTTTAACACTTCGGCAGGTAACTTAGGGCCTACTTTTTCAAACGATATCTTATTGGCAGCGAGTCTAGCGCCTGTATATGCGTATACATCTCTACCATGAAATGTGTGAGAGGCTTCACTACCCTCTAAGCGGTTAACCTTTTCGTCAATCTCTCTTACTTCTGCAATGCCTAAGCGTTTAGCAACTAAGGTTAAAGTGCCATTGTCTGGTGTTACAAAATAATGGTTGGTTTTGGTTTTGAGCACGACTGACTTTCGGTCACTACCTACACCAGGATCTACTACAGAAACAAAAACCGTATGTTCTGGCCAAAAATCTGCCACCGCGTCTAAACGGTATGCTCCTTCCCAGATATTATAAGCAGGAATATCGTGAGTCAGGTCTTCTACTTTTAGGTTCTTGTCTACGCCTAATGCAACACCGTGCATGGCTGATACCGCCTGATCTCTTAAACCAAAATCGGATTGAAAAACAACGATCCCATTTCCAGCAGCAAAGACAGTTTGAAATCCTAAGAAAATAAATACAGTATTTACCATCACTAGTAGTTTGAATCGTTTCATTAAGTCTTCTTTTTTCATTGTTTTTTCATTATTTAGGGCATGAGTTTTATTATGGACGGTTAGTGAGGTTTTTTTAACTAAAATATTTGATAAATATTTAGCTTGAGTGGAAAAGCGCTTTCATCTTAATAATAAAAATAGTTTATTAAGATGAAAGCTTTAGTTACAGCGAGTTTTATTTAACTGCGGTTTGAATATATTGAGTAAAACTCTTTTGATTATTTGACTTAAGCGAAACACATTGGTTTGCTTTGTTGAGTGCTACGTCAAAACTTCGACTCATGCCTTCATGTTTATCTTTTCTATTAGCGTAAAATTTTGTGGCTAAATCTATATTTTTGTTATGACAAGACATAGATAAATATTCTGGCATGCGAGCTAAATGATAGGCCGGTAATTTTTTCAATAAAGTATCAAAATGTTTATCTAACCAAGTGTAAAACATACTTAGATCATCTTGAGTCGCTACAGCATTTCTAACCATGCTAATGGTGTTAGCTGGGCCTACATGTTCAGATAAAGCAAAATTCAGGGTATTGGCAATATCTTGCTTATCTTTAAACTTCATTGCGCCTCGCAAAGTACTTCTTACACTTGCATCAGAGTTTTCAATATACATGGTTTGCATTTTATTGAACCAGTTATCTTTGTTATACATAGCTAGGTTACTTAATGCTTGTGTCGCCATATTTTTCGGCACACTCTGCGTATCTTTTAAATATTTATTGGCTAAATTTAGGCTGATTGTTTGTATTTCTTCAGTATTACTATAACGCGCTAATACACCATATACTGAAGCCCTAAGGCGGCTGACCGTTCCGGATTCGTCTTGCTTTTCTTGTGTGCCTAAACGGGTAAACCATGGTGTAAGTTTGCGGGTTATATATTTTGCAAATAAAGGTTCGTTACTCTGATCAACTAAATAGATTAATTTTTTTAATGTGTAGACAACGGCATTACCAATAATGGGATCGGTATCATCGAGTAACACGTCTAGTACTGCCATCATTTGAGTTAATGGCATCTCTCCCGCTGAGTACAATGCTTCGGCATTATACAAGAGCGTTTTTCTTTCACGTACGTTAAGTACTGATATATCTTCAAGTAGGCCTTTTAACTGCTCTGGTGAGGTTTTCCAACGCATGTAACCCATTGCATTTTCATTCGGGAATATCCAATCCGCTTCTGCTAACTCAGAAATATTAGTTTTTTGCTCAGTAAGAAAAATATTTTTACGGGCAATTTTATTATTCTTTTTGTAGGTTATGGCTAAAGGGACAACCCAAGTTTGTTCTTTAACTGTGGCACCTTGTAAGTGATAGCGAGTTTGGCTTATGTCACCATTGTTGGCAAAAGCAACTAAGGGATAACTAGGTTGCTCTAGGTAGGTTTTCATCATCGCTGGAACATCGAAGTCAGCAGCTGAAGATAATACATCCCATAAGTCGTCAGCGGCTGCGTTACCCCAAGCATGTTTTTTCATATAGGTTTGAATAGCTTGTTGGAATGGCTTTTCTCCAACCAATGATTCTATTAGTTGTAAAACAGATTCACCCTTGCTGTAGTTTAAACCTAAACCATCCATCACGTCGGTTTGATCTCTCACTACTTTTTTGACAGGTTTTACCGTGGGGCTGGCATCAGCTCCAAAGGCTCTTTCTTGGACCAAGTTCATTTTAAATTGTTGTTCTGGATATAAATCCATCATCACTTTTGAAGCCATCCAAGAGGCAAATGCTTCGTTTAACCACAGATCATCCCACCACGCCATCGTCACTAAGTTTCCATACCACATGTGCGCCAGTTCATGGGCAATAACCATAAGTGGAGTGCGTTGTTCTGCTGTACGAGGATTGTCATCCAACAAAAGTAAACTACTACGATAAGTAACTAGGCCCACATTTTCCATGGCACCGTGAGTAAAGTTAGGTACAGCAACAAAGTCTAATTTTTCATAAGGGTAAGGTTGACCAAAATAGCTTTCTAAGTGATGTAATATTTTGGCTGTGTGTTGGGCCGGAAAGCTAGTACGGTGCGCCTGCCCCTTAGGTGTATAGATTTTCCCTGGTACTTTTAAATTGGGTATTTCTTTTGAATCAAATTCACCTACAGCATAAGCTACAAGGTAAGTTGGCATGGGTTTGGTTTTGTTGAAGGTTACACTTTGCCAACCATTATTAACCTTGTGTGATTTCACTAAAGTGTTTGATAAAACGGTGTGGTGTTCAGGTGCGTTTATCGTCATTTGATAAGGAATTTTAAAGTGTGGTTCATCAAAGCTTGGAAAAGCTCGTCTGGCGTGCATGTCTTCAAACTGTGTGAAAATGTAATTTCGATCTTCAAACTTGGATAAATACATACCATCGGAAGTGGAATTAACCTTACCACTAAATTTAATGTGTAATTTATAGCGGTTTGGTTTTATGGCGTTCTGGGACTTTGCTTTTTGAATATTGTATTCATGGGCCGTGACTTCTAATGGAACAGCAGTGTCATTGGTGAGTAGTTGAGCTGATTTGATATATAAATCTAACTGGTAAAACTCGATGGTGTCTGTTTCTTTTGTCACATCTATATGGATAGTCGTTTCACCACTAAAGTCTGGACTATCAGGATCGATGTTTAAAGTAATCTGTTGAAAGCTAGGTTTTACAAAAGGTGTGAGTCGGTAATTGACCTCCTCACTGAAAGCATTGACGGATATAGTCAATATTAACGCCGTTATTAGGCGAATAGATTTGAACATAATAGTTTCCCGAAATTTATATTTTATATTTTTATGTATCTGGTAGTACCAGATGTTTTTAACCATTGAACATTATGTTATTTAGGCAAAAATGCAAGAGGATTTAATGGAATAGGTATAAATCGGTGACTTTGAATTGCGGTATTTAAAAAAAAGGCAAAAAAAAGCCCTGTTAATCAACAGGGCTAAGAATCAAAAAGCTTATTAAGCGAAGTTAGCTGAGGCGAATTCCCAGTTTACTAATGCCCAAAAACCTTCTAAATATTTAGGACGAAGATTACGATAATCGATGTAATAAGCATGTTCCCAAAGATCTACAGTAAGTAGTGGGGTTAGGCTTTCATCTGTTAGTGGTGTTGCTGCATTGCTTGTATTAACAATGTCTAAGCTACCGTCAGCTGTTTTTACTAACCAAGTCCAGCTAGAGCCAAAGTTGTTTACTGCTTTGTCATTTAATGCAACTTTGAAGTCTGCGAAAGATCCCCATTTTGCATTAATAGCGTCTGCTAGTGCACCAGTTGGTTCGCCGCCGCCATTTGGGCTTAAGCTATTCCAGTAAAAAGTGTGGTTCCAGATTTGAGCCGCGTTGTTAAATACACCGCCTTCTGAGTTTTTAACTATTTCTTCAAGGCTTTTATTAGCCATATTCGTACCGTCAACTAAACCATTTAACTTAGTTACGTAGGTAGCGTGGTGCTTGCCGTAGTGATATTCCAACGTCTCAGCTGAGATATGTGGTTCTAGAGCATTCTTTTCATAAGGAAGTGCTGGTAATTCAAAAGCCATGATATTTCTCCATTAGATTGTTCATCGGTGTCACTATTCAAAACGAGTTAAATGCTAGTACTTTATTAAACAATGTAAAAGTACTCGTTTGTTATTTATTACAATTTTTAGACCTTGTGACTGTAAGTAGTGACAAAACCTTATTTTTCAAGTCAAAATTGGTTTTCGGCCTTGAAAAAGTTAAACTTGCCGCCAGATCAGCAACAATTCAACATTGATACGAGAGCCATTATGGAAACAATAGATAAAATTAAACAACAAATTGAAGAGAACCCTATTTTGTTATACATGAAAGGATCTCCAAAGTTACCTAATTGTGGTTTTTCTTCACAAGCATCTCAAGCATTAATGCAATGTGGAGAACAATTCGCTTATGTTGATATTTTGCAAAATCCTGATATTCGTTCAGAGTTGCCTAAATATGCAAATTGGCCAACATTCCCTCAATTGTGGGTTGATGGCGAGTTGATTGGTGGCTGTGATATTATTATGGAAATGGCTCAACAGGGTGAACTTCAAGAAGTGATCAAAGAGTCTGTCGCTAAAAGAGCTGGAGATTCAGCAGAGTAAGCTGACATTTCAAGCAAAAAAATAGAGCGATAGTCGCTCTATTTTTTTGTCTGTTGCTTTACTTATAAACGAAAGTTTATTAATCCTAAAGCGCTGGTTTTACTATGGCTTGGGACTGTTGAACTGGTTTTTCGGCTGCTTTTATACGTATTTCTAAATCATCAATTCGATTAGTTTGATTATTATTGGCCAAAGCCGTTGAAATTAATTTTTCTCTTAGGCTCGCTAATTGTTGTTCTATTTCTGCGTCACTTGAACTGACTTGTGTCAATTGTTGTTGCACTTGTTTAATAATACTGGCGTGATTGGTTAACTGTTCTTTAGCGACACTAATTTGCGTATCATTTTCTGCATAATTTCCAGAAAGGCTTTTTAGCGCTTTATCATTATTTGCTTTTAATGTGCTTAATGATTTATTGAGGGTTTTTATATCCGCTTGGTTACGTCTCCAAGCAGATGCCCATAATTTGTCCATTTGCTCCCATAACTCTTTACTTTTAGCGCTGAGTTCTTTTACTTTTACGCCAAGAGCCACGGTTGATTGATCCATTTCTTCACCGGTCGCGGAAAGTCTATTTTCCAATTCAGATATACGTAATTGAGCCTGTTGTAATACTTTATATTGCTCCGAAGACCAATATACAGCACCTCCGGCGAGTATGGCGATGAAAAATAAAAACATAAACCAAGACGGCCCTTTGGAAGGTGCGACAGGCTCTTGTGATTCTGAGTTATGTTTACCAGGTTTTGAACTTGATTGCTCTCGGGTTCGTTGAAATGATTCAAGATCATCTTTTTCTAAGGTGAACTTAGGCATGTCATCAAAAGGGTCATTCGCCATGATTAATACAGTTACTAGTGATTAAAGGATATGTTACTGATTATACATAGCTATTTAAATAATGGGATAGGGACAAAAGCTAAATTGAAAAAAAGAGTGATGACTATGGCGTCCCCACCTGGAATCGAACCAAGATCTAAGCCTTAGGAGGGCCTTGTTTTATCCATTAAACTACGGGGACGTATCAGGTCATTATGGCTTAGCAGGCTATCGATTGAAACCTCTATCGTCTAGCAACAAAATCGTTTGGTTGAATATTCGCCAATAACGCGCCTTTTTCAGAAATCAGGATCGCACTTTTAGCAAAGACTGATTTTACAACCACTTTTTCTGGATGAAGTTGGTATTGTTTAACAATCTGATTATTTTCGTCATACAGTTGTTCAACTTGAAATAATGTTAAGGTGTCACCAGAGCGTACTCCATTTTGTGAACCTATGTTCACTGTTATTTGTTCACTCCCAACGTTAATAACTCTGCCGAATGCCGGTAGACAACTGACGGATTCATCAATTTTTTCATTTAAATCTTGAAGCAGTTGTTGTGCTGCTTGGCCGTACCTAGATTTCCAAAAAGAGGGACTTTGAGCATTAATGTCTTGATGTAAGTCAAAATCCCAAGGTGCGGAAAACTCCTGTTGTTCCTGGAAAATAATTTCGCCTGATATGCCATCGACCAAAGATACGGTAAGAGCTAAGTTTCTTTTTATTTGCTCTTTTTCCCAAAAGGAAAATCCCGATTTTTGTTGTGTTTCTACAGCAAATTTAGTGACTTCTCCAAACAAAACAAATTGAGAATTTGCTTTTTTTGCTAAGTTAAATGCACTCGATTGTAAGTTGTTATTGTCTGGACGAAAGTAATAGGGTTCTAACTGGGTAATGCTTGAATATTTAGCCGAACTTCTAGATTTATGCTGTAATTCTTGAGCGAGCACTTTTCCAAAATCATACATATTACCAACAGCAGCTTGTTGTCTATGACTTAATTGAAACCAAGTAGTGACAATGTCTTTTTTATAATCAGATGCCTGACAGGCAAGCTTTTGAGGAAATATATCCACCCGAATTGACACGGTCACAATATCGCCGTGATATATCTCGTCAACTAGTTCGATGGTGCCAACTTCTCCTGAGCTCATCACTTCAAATTTGTCTTGTTCCAATAAACCATTTGCCATGTGTTGTACACTTTTTACCGAAGCGCCAGCAAACATTAACGCCTGTTTTATTGCTTCTTGAGTCGCTTGTTGTTTGGCAATGGCTTTATTTCCGTCATGTATGACAGCTTGACCTGTTGCATTAAACCAAATTCCAAATACAGTGTGGCTGCACAAGAGTAGCCAAACACTTATCAGATAAATTGGTAATTTTAAGCCAGTCATAACAAAACCTTATAAATAAGCTGCAGTTGGGTGTTTTCGATGATCTAGCATTATCTACTTAACCCTTAAAGTATTGCTAGAAGTAAGCACAAACCGTACCTGCTTTTCAAATTATTGATTTGTTATCTGATTTAATAGCTTTGGGTACGGTTATTGCTTTTATTTATAGTAATTTAGCAAGTTGAGATCATTAAAAGACTAGGATTAGCAAAGTGAAAGCACATAATGTCATGAGTACTAAAACATTGATTAGGGTATTTATTGCCTTGTTGATGATATCTTTTGCCGGTTGTTCAAGCATGTTTGATAAACATATTGAATGGGAAACCCTAGAACCAAAGGATTTTCCGGTCATTTCAGCGATTGGGTATGCGCCTATATCAGCACAACGAGGTGAGGGAAAAGCAAGTAAAATGTTAATGGCGTTGAAAGCATCTAAGCTAGACGCCTATCGAGAGTTGACCGAACAAGTCTATGGCCAAAAAGTTGACGGTGGGCAATCATTGTCAAGCTTAGTAATACAAGATACGCATTTAGATAGTACGGTTCAAGGTGTCATAAGAGGGGCTAAAGTGATCAAAAGTTACCCTGTTGGTGAAGACACATATGCTACTGAGTTAGAGTTAGACTTTAAATTAGTGAATGATATTTACTTGTCTACCGCAAGGCCTAAACAAGTAAAGAAAGTTCATTACTATTAGATAATTCTGCTGGGGAACAACCCGCTGTGAATATTAAAGATAAAATAAGTGCCTAGGCACTTATCCCGCCACCCGTATTGCCGCCACGAGTTCTGCCACTTTTATCATAGGTCATCGACTCTTTTGCTCTAGATTCTAGAAGTAAATTTCTTAGATGTTCTAGGCGAAGTTGACCTTGCTCAATAGCAGTTTGATTAATCTTAGTGCGAAATTGGCATTGAGCTACCATTTCTTTAGCCTGTTCAAATAAGCTGACTACTTCTGGGTTGCTTTGTTGTTCACTGTCACATTGAATGTACAGTTTTTCAATCACAACGTCTTGCTGTTGGATTGATTCAAGAAGGGTTTCTTTATTTTTGAGTAAGTTGATTAGAGATTCTGCATCTCGACTGCTAATTAAGTGAAGTTCTGTTTCTAATATTTGTTGTAGTTCTTGTAAAAAATTATGTTGATCTGTTATTGCTTTTTTTAATTCAGACATAAGTAGGTACCAAAGTGAATGACAGAAACTATTATGCTGTCATTATGCTTTTGTAC
>NZ_JBPOFP010000058.1:0-28814 GCF_051252315.1 Paraglaciecola sp.
GTTTAAGAGCTTTAGAAGATCAGGAAACAAAGATAATGAATTTACGCAATATGCTAATTGAAGGTGAAAACAGTGGCGTGACAGATTACTCGTATGATTCTTTGATTTCGGAGCTGGACAAAGATAACCACTAATGTCGAAATTCGAATTATCAGGAAAAGCTAAAGGCGATTTAATAAAAATAGCCAAGTATACTCAGTTAACTTGGGGAAAAGCGCAAAGAAATGATTATTTAAAACTGTTAGATAATACTTTCCATCAATTAGCAGATGAACCTGTGCTGGCAGTCAATTGCGATTATATAAGAGAAGGTTATCGAAAACGGCCTCAGGCTAGTCACATAATTTATTATAAAGAACATAAACCAAACCAAATTTTAATTGTAAGAATATTACACAAAAGTATGGATGTTAACCGCGCGCTCTGAAAAACATAACGCTTCGCATAAACAGCGGAGCAAGTTGGACGCTTTTTTGCGCCGTTAATTTTGCAAAAAACCGGCCTGCTTGCGGAGTCAGGCTTAATGCGTTTGTTAGTTTTTGTTACCACATTTTATCTGCTTTTCACCAAAGTGATAAATATTATTCACTGCTACGTAAACACTAGATACAACGGCGGAAGTTGGCATTGTTATAATTGAAGAAATCTCATCATTCCACTCATAAAAACTAGTATCACCATCCATTAAATTAACAACTTTCAACGTTTTCTTATCAGTAGATAAACCACATTGATAATTTTGCTTATTATCAGTTTCAGGCATCACAACACAACCCGAAAAAGTAAAAACAAAGAATAAGGTCGTAATTTTATCTATCATCAAATCATCCTTTTTTGATAGAGTGAGGTAACCAGTTTTTAAAAAACTAACGCTTACAATAACGGGAAAAACCGAGAGCTTTGGCACGAAGTGCCAGCGAGGCTTTTTCCCAATGAGCGAAGCGAATAATGTTAATTGTTTTGTTATATTGCAATTGTCGATTAGTCACAAGAGCCGCCAGAGTCTCCGCCCAAATAGAACACGCCGCCATCGCGGCCGAAATGATTATTCGATTTTGACTTGGACACCTTAGCTTCATCTAATTCTGCTTGCTTTTGATTGGCTAAAATAGTCTCTTTTTCATTTTCCGAAAAGATTTGATGTTTTGGAAGCACTTCACCGCAATACATGCATTTATCGAAGACTGTGTTTTGTATCTTTCGACCACAAGATTCGCAATTTCCTTTGTCGTTCACGCCATCCTCCTTTTTGCAATATAACGCCCCGTTAACGGGCGAGCGTATTTTGCGAGTCCGTGCCAGTGCTGTTTGCTGGCGTTTTCGTTAAACGGTTTGTTATAAGCCATTTACTCAAACTTGTCGGGATCAAATTTAAAAGTTACGTCAAAGCAACGTTCTTCATGCTTTGAAAGATTGAACTTCCATTTAGTTAAGGCTCGAAGTGCTTGCCTATCAAAAATTCTTCTAGGTTGAGAACGAGTTATTTGACGTTCAATAACCTGACCTTCGCTACTAACGGTAATTTTTATATCAACGTATCCGATACCCAAAATCCGTTCAGAATGAATAGGCCATTGTGGATTCACTGTTTCGATTAACGCAAACTTTTCACCAACACATGAATCTACTTCGTATGTATCGGTATTAACAAATGATACTAATGCTGAAATTAAAACTAAGTCGATCATCATGGCTTATAACGCTTTGAATATGGGGATTTTAGGAGCGCTTTGGCCGAAGGCCAGCGAGTAAAATTCCCAGTGAGTTTACGAACGAAATAATTCATTTGTTATATACCGAACTTCCTAATGTGTCGCAGTGCTTCTAAATTTGATTTTAAATTAGGTACATATTTAAGCTCCATCATAGAGCACATTGATACATAACCGTTTTTATTTTCAAAAACTAAGTATGTTATGTTAACGGAGAAATCTGCACTACAATTTGAAGTTCCCGTAATGACTTCCTCTACATCAAAAGGCTGACCAACGAATTTCTCAGTAACTGAAAGTGCAGCTGACATTCTTCCTTCATTTCCCAGCTTTTGAATATTAATAACCTTACCAACATAAACCTTATTCGAAAACTTTAGAAATTCGACAACATCGAATTTCATGCATGAGCAAGCAAATACATTACTTGAGAAAATAAGAGTTAAAAAAAGTACAAGTTTTTTCATAATTTCAAATAGGTATATAACGCCCCACTAAGGGGCAAATAATTGTTGGCTAACATAAGCGACGCAGGAGCATAAGCCAACAGTTATTTGTCCTGCTTTAGTGGCTTGTTATATTGCAACTCATACTCTCTGTAACTAATAGTTTTTAATTCCATGACGTTAGGAATAATTAAATCTCTGCCACCATAAGAAATGTTAATTTGTACAACTAAATTATTTTCGTTAACAAATGCAACATCACTACGCATAAATTTGTTATTTGGAAGTTGTTCTGACTTCGCAAGAGTCATTAATATTTCCCTCCCATCTAATAGCATGGTTACAGCAACCTCAGATAACGTTTCCCTTTTATTATCTAAGGCAGGATAAATAATAACTGCCCAGTTATCCTTTGCATTGCCTGACTCCACAACCACTCTTTTAATACCTAAATCAGACAGCTCTTGATAAGTTAGCTTAGTAGGAACAAGCATGTGTAAGTCTATTGAAGCAACGGCGCTTAAAGAAATTAAGATAAATAAAAATGCTAAAATTTTACGCATACTTCCCTTGCAACATAACAATTTAATAGTGGGAAAGTTTCCTGTTTTTCTTCCAACGACTTTCCCCTATTTCTGAATTTACATAGTTGTATCAAATGCCCTAATTACTTACCAGCATTAAATAAATATCCCTAATGATTCTTTATAAAAATAACTTTTAAAAGAAACTTTCCTCTTTTCTTGACTAGTAAGGAAAATGAACAACACTGTATATTAATACAGCATTCATATGGTAAGTGTAATGAACATTAAATCTCCATTTTTAAATCACATAGCAGAATATATGTTTCTTAAGCAGTATTCTAAAAGAACTATTGAAACGTATTTGAAGTGGATTTCATCTTTTATTCATTTTCACGATAAACGTCACCCCTCATCTATGGCTGATACAGAAGTTGAGGAGTATTTAGAACATTTAGCATTAAAAAGTAATGTGGCGCCCAAAACTCAAGCTACAGCTTTAAATGCCCTTTCATTCTTATATAAACATATTATTAAAAGAGAACTGTCTAACAGTTTGAATTTTGCGCGCAGTAAACGCCAATCAAAGTTACCCGTTGTGATGACACAAGGGGAAGTAAAAAAATTCATGACACACCTAAGAAAACGTTATTACCTAATTGCAGGTTTAATGTATGGCAGTGGTTTACGCGTTATGGAAGCAGTCCAACTAAGAGTAAAGGACATAGATTTTGACTACAAATGTATTCAAATATGGAATGGAAAAGGCAATAAACATCGAATTGTCACACTTGCTACTGAATTAATACCATTGTTGAGAAACCAAATAATGCAAGTTGATGAATATCTAAATCTGGATTTACGAAACGACCAATATTCGGGCGTATGGATGCCTAACGCATTAGCGAAAAAATACCCTTCAGCTAATAAATCCCTTGCTTAGCAATACTTATTTCCTTCTTACAAACTTAGTGCAGATCCAGCAACAGGAGAAATACGCAGGCACCACTTTGATCAAACCGGAGTAAGAAAAGCTGTTAAGTCAGCAGTAACAGCGGCTGGTTTAACCAAGCAAATTACTCCACACACACTGCGTCATTCCTTTAAAAAATACGTCCTTATATTTTTCCCTACGGGTCATCCTTTGGATGTTCAAATTTAATTCCTGACAAACTTGTGCCACTCACCTTTTACAAAGTGGCGCTGATATTCGTACAGTACAATCTCAATTAGGTCATTCAGATGTTAAAACTACACAAATATATACTCATGTACTGCAACAAGGTGCTAACGCAGTCGTCAGTCCACTGAGCCGCTTATAGCGGTTAGATAGTAGCAGCTAGATAGCTTTTTAGGGGCTAGGTAGAAACAGCTAGGTAGCATTGCCCAAAGCATAGCGTTATTTTTACTCTGAATCTGCTTGTTCAATCAGCTTATCGTCAAGCTTCTTATTACTTTGCACCCCTAGTTTTCTAAATTGTTCCACTTGCCTAACTATATTGCCTTTACCCGTAGACAATTTATTCATGGCACCATCAAAGTTCTTTTGAGTAGATTCTAACGCTTTACCCACTTTATCCATGTCGGTCACAAAGCCATGAAACTTGTCATACAGTTTTGCTGCATTGTCGGCTATTTTTTGGGCATTTTGATTTTGATATTCGTACTGCCAAATATTATTGATGGTTCTAAGAGCCACCAGCAAATTAGTCGGGCTGACCAACATAATATTGTTGTCGAAAGCTAGCTTTAGTAACTCTGGCGCTTGGTCTGCGGCCAACAGAAAAGCCGACTCAATTGGGATAAACATCAACACATAATCTAAGGTACGAATACCCTGCAGATCTTGATAATCCTTTTTACCGAGTTCTTTAATGTGATTGCGTAAAGAGTTGATGTGTTCTTTTAAATGTATAGCTCGAGCGCCATCATCTTCTTGTTCGTTAAAATAACGCTCGTAGGCGGCCAAGGATACTTTAGAATCAATCACCACGTCTTTGTCACTAGGTAAATGCACCACAACGTCGGGTTGATACAATTTACCATGTTCATCTTTTAACGAAACTTGGGTTTCGAATTCGTGGCCTTCACGTAAGCCTGACTCTTTCAGTACGCGATCAAGCACCACTTCTCCCCAGTTACCTTGGGCTTTATTGTCACCTTTGAGGGCTTTAGTTAAGGCCGCCGCATCTTGAGTAATTTGTTGATTTAACTCTTTTAAACCTAATATTTCTGTTTTTAACGAAGCGCGCTCTTGGCCTTCTTTGACATATTGATCCGAAACCTGTTTTTTAAACCCTTCTATCTGCACTTTAAGTGGTGACAAAATAGTATCTAAATTAGCTTTGCTCGATTGGCTAAACTTTTCTTGTTTCTGTTCAAAGATTTTATTGGCGACATTTTCAAATTGTTCTTTTAGGCGTTTTTCCGCCTCTTCTAAGAGTTGTAGCTTTTCTTTACTGGCTATTTGTTCTTGCTCAAATCTTGCCGCTTGAGACTCTAACTGAGTGCGTAATTCAGCGCCAACTTTATTGGCTTGTTGATATTCTTGTTGCCAATGTTGTTTTTCGATTTCTAATTCTGAAATTCGTGCAACTTGTTGGGTCAATTGTCCCAGTTTGTTTTGTAATTGAAGTTGCTCTTCTCTAGCTGATTTTTGTTCTACTGTGAGTTCTTTTAAGGCAATGTCTTGTTGGGCTAATTGATCACGTAATACGGTTTCTTGTTGCTGAAACAAAACCTCGCTTTGCTCTATATTTTGTTTAGCTCTAGATTTGGCTCGCTGCCCCATAATTAAACCGCCAAGTAACGCGCCAAATACAAACAGGCCAGCAGCAATAGCAAGGACAATGGCAAAAGGGATAGGATCAAATTCTAGGTTCATAAGCGTCCAATTTGTTTTTATTAAGAGTTATTACGGTTTGTTATTAAGTGTTATTAAAAATTACTAAATTTTAGTGATAAAAAAACAGCGGCTATTTGGCCGCTGTCTACACCATAATTTATAAACGTAGCGTTAGCTATTTTGCTCGGCTATTTTAACTTTCCAAATAGCAGGGCCAGTTTCGTGGGCATTGGCGCCGGTGCTGTCAACCGCCACTGTTACCGGCATGTCTTCTACGTCAAATTCGTAGATAGCTTCCATACCTAAATCTTCAAAGGCCACTACACGAGCATTTTTTATCGCTTTTGATACAAGATACGCTGCACCACCTACGGCCATCAAGTACACCGATTTGTGTTTAGCGATACTTTGCACGGTAGCAGGACCACGTTCGGCTTTACCAATCATGCCGCTAATGCCAGTTTGCTCTAACATCATGTCGGTGAATTTATCCATACGAGTAGCCGTTGTGGGGCCAGCAGGACCAACCGCTTCATCACCTACCGCGTCAACTGGGCCAACGTAATAAATAAATTTGTTATCAAAGTCTACGCCTTCAGGTAAACCTTCACCATTAGCTAACATAGTTTGAATACGTTTATGCGCAGCATCTCGGCCAGTTAACATTTTGCCTGAAAGTAATACTGTTTCGCCTACTTTCCAGTCTTGAATATCTTCTTTGGTGACAGTGTTTAAGTCAACTCTTCGCGTCCCCTCTCCTACTTCCCATGTTACTTCTGGCCAATCTTCTAATTTAGGTGGCGTGAAATCAGCAGGACCATTTCCATCTAAGTGGAAGTGAGCATGACGAGTCGCAGCACAATTAGGGATCATAGCGACAGGCTTTGATGCCGCATGGGTTGGCAACGATTTAATTTTAATATCAACGACTGTGGTTAACCCACCTAAGCCTTGGGCTCCTATGCCTAAATCATTAACCTTTTTGAAGATATCTAAGCGTAGTTTTTCTTCAGTGGTTTCAGCGCCTCTGTCCATCAACTCTTGAATGTCCACAGGATCCATCAAACTTTCTTTGGCAAGCACAGCGGCTTTTTCAGCTGTACCACCAATGCCTATGCCTAACATACCCGGTGGACACCAACCCGCTCCCATAGTGGGTAAGGTTTTTACTACCCAGTCAGCAATATCATCACTTGGGTTTAACATCACCATTTTAGATTTATTCTCTGAACCACCACCTTTGGCGGCGATCATCACTTCAATATGCTCACCAGCGACCGTATCAATGTGCACAACAGCCGGCGTGTTATCTTTTGTGTTTGTTCTTTTGCCTGCGGGGTCTGCAACAATAGAAGCTCTCAATGGGTTATCTGGATTCAAATACGCACGGCGGGTGCCTTCATCAACCATCTGCTGAACAGTTAAATCTGTTTTGTCCCACTGCACACCCATGCCTATTTTTACAAAACAGGTCACTATGCCTGTGTCTTGACATAAAGGGCGTTTTCCTTCAGCCGACATACGAGAATTAATTAAAATTTGTGCCATGGCATCTTTTGCAGCTTGGCTTTCTTCTTTGTTATAAGCTTTTTCTACCGCTTGAATGTAATCAAGTGGATGGTAATAAGAAATAAACTGCAAAGACTCTTCGATACTATCGATAAAATCTTGCTGACGGATAACAGTCATAAATGCCTCTTGAATTTTAAGGAATAATGTTTCGCCTATTATGATAACCTGCTCCTGCTATTTGCTCCACGACAAATCGCCAAATCGCCAAATCAATACAAAAATTCAACAAGAAATGTAGAACGAACACAAAACCAACAGATGACGATGCAGCAAAAATCTTCCATTACTATTACCCCCCTCAATATCCCGGCGAATACCAGTAATGCCGACGTGTTTGAACAGTTTTCGGCTCAACCTTGGGCAATGTTATTAGATTCAGCAGATAGCCAACATCAAGATGCGCGATTTGATATTTTGGTGGCAAACCCCATCGCCACCATTACAACAATGGGCAGCAGTAGCTTAATTACCAAACAGGTTGGTCAATCTAGCAGTCAGGCAGACCCTTTAACTTTATTGCAAGGTTTAATAGAAGAATACATTCCACAAAATATAGCCATACCTAAGCAAAATTCTCTGCCATTTCTAGCAGGTGCGTTAGGGTATTTTGGCTATGATTTAGGCCGACGATTTGAACCACAAACAGGCCAAAACCGACAAGAATATGCATCACCCGATATGGCAGTAGGTATTTATTCGTGGAGCGTGATTAAAGAAAGGCAATCGCAACAGTTCTATCTGTGTTTTTTAGACGGACATCCCCATCCTTCAACAGAAGATATTGAACAAAACATAAGGATAAAACGTACGTCTGATTTCAATCTGACAGCTCCGTGGCGAGCCAATATGGATAAACAAGAATACCAGCAGAAAATTACCAAGGTACATGACTATTTAACCGCTGGAGACTGTTATCAAATAAACTTAGCGCAACGGTTTAGTGCGTTATATCAAGGTGATGAATGGCAGGCTTACAAACAGCTTAGAACCGCCAACCAAGCACCTTTTTCAGCATTTATACGCTTACAGGACAGCTGTATATTAAGTATATCTCCCGAACGCTTCATCTCTGTACAAGAAAAACAGGTACAAACTAAACCCATTAAAGGCACACGACCAAGAAGCGCAGATAAAATCCAAGACAAAATTCAAATAGAAAACTTATTAAATTCAGAAAAAGATAAAGCAGAAAATTTGATGATAGTCGACCTACTTAGGAACGACTTAAGTAAACATTGTTTACCGGGCACAGTCAAAGTCCCGGAGCTATTTCAAATCGAAAGTTTTAAGGCTGTACATCATTTAGTGAGCACTGTAACGGGACAACTTAATTCAGATAGCTCTGCGCTTGCGTTATTGAAAGGCGCTTTTCCTGGCGGGTCAATTACTGGGGCGCCCAAAATAAGAGCCATGCAAATTATTGATGAGTTAGAACCGAATAATCGAAATATTTATTGTGGCAGCATTGGTTATCTTGGTGTACAAGGAGATATGGATACGAGTATTTGTATCCGTACTTTACTTTGTGAACAAACAACCCAAGGTAAAAAAATTCACTGTTGGGCCGGAGGAGGCATAGTGATCGATTCAAATGCAGCTGACGAGTACCAAGAGAGTTTAGATAAAGTATCGAAAATATTACCCATTCTGAAACAATGATAATGACGCAATGAATAAAGCTCAGTTTTTAACTCAATTTCATCATGCAAAAATGATTAGGCATGATGCGGATTACCCGTTAAAAAAACCCGGGCGTCCCGCCGCTGTGTTGCTACCGATTATTGAACATAAAGATCAACTGACAGTTTTATTTACTCAACGGGCTAAACACTTAAAACACCATGGTGGCCAAATCAGTTTTCCAGGCGGGAAACAAGAAACAACAGACAATAATTTATTAGATACAGCCTTGCGAGAAACAACAGAAGAAGTCGGCATACCTACAAATGAAGTTGAGGTAGTCGGTAAACTGCCGATTTACCACACCATAACAGGGTTTGAAGTCACACCGTATATTGGTTTTATTCACTCAACATGTAAATTGATCTTAGATGAAAATGAGGTACATAGTACATTTGAAGTTCCGTTACATTTTTTGATGAACCAAAACAATCATTTTGTACATATGGCGAACCGTAAAAACAATCAACACCCCGTGTATTTTATTCCATGGAAAAGCCACAATATTTGGGGAGCGACTGCAGCGTTTGTGCGTACCCTGTCTAATCATTTGTCCGAGTAATAATCTTCCGTACTATCAACATATGTTTACACTTGGATCGACATTTCAATTTGAGAATAAAACCCCTTTTGTTGTTCTAAACTAAAAATACCGACACAATCGATTGCATATTAATATTTGGATCATCAAATTATGCTCACAGTTTTTGATATTTTTAGTATTGGTATTGGCCCCTCTAGCTCTCACACTGTCGGGCCAATGCGAGCCGCCAAAACATTTGCCACACATCTTGAGCAAGAAAAGCTTTTCTCCTCTACTTCACATATCACCACTGAGCTATTTGGTTCCTTAGGACAAACAGGAAAAGGCCATGGCACTGGAAAAGCGGTGATTTTAGGGTTACTGGGGTATGAACCTGAAAGCATAGAAAGTCACTTAATCGACGACATTTTGCACAAGGTAAAACAGTCAGAGCAATTACTTTTACTAAATAAAAAACAGATTAGTTTTGCCAATAAAGACGCTATCATTTTCCATAGACGTAAATCTTTAGCGCAACACGCAAATGGCATGACCTTGCACGCTTGGCAAAATGATAAATTGTTACTGTCCAAAAGTTATTTCTCAATTGGAGGCGGCTTTGTAGTAGAAGAACAGGATTTCACCCAACATAGACAAAAAATAGCCAAACAACAGTTACCCGTTGTCCCCCATCAATTTTCCAATGCGCAGCAATTACTGACAATTTGTAACGAACACAAATTCTCTATTAGCGACCTAATGCTACAAAATGAGTCGGTGCACAACAGTGCTAAACACATTACTGCAAAGTTATGGCACCTGTGGAAAATCATGCATGAAAGCATTGAAAGAGGTATTAATACGCAAGGAGTGTTGCCAGGTGGATTAAAAGTAACGCGAAGAGCGCCTGATTTGTATAAGAAACTACAAAACTCCCGAACCAATGATCCTATGCAAGCCATGGACTGGGTTAACTTATTTGCATTAGCGGTTAACGAAGAAAATGCTGCAGGAGGAAGGGTCGTCACTGCACCAACAAATGGCGCGGCAGGTGTCATTCCTGCTGTCTTAAATTATTTTAATAAATTTGTCAGCCCAGTGGATGAATACATTGTAAGACGTTACTTACTAACCTCTGCTGCTATTGGTATCTTGTACAAAACAAACGCATCAATTTCTGGAGCAGAAGTAGGATGCCAAGGTGAAGTCGGTGTGGCTTGTTCTATGGCTGCTGGTGCGTTAACAGAAATAATGGGCGGCACAGTCGAAGAAGTTGAGAATGCGGCGGAGATAGGCATGGAGCATAATCTAGGATTAACTTGTGATCCGGTTGGCGGGTTGGTTCAAGTGCCTTGTATTGAAAGAAATGCTATGGGTGCCATCAAAGCCATTAATGCTTCGAGATTAGCTTTGAGAGGTTCAGGCCAACACAAGGTTTCTTTAGATAAAGTCATCAAAACCATGTTAGAAACCGGCAATGACATGAAGTCTAAATACAAAGAAACCGCCAGAGGCGGTTTAGCTGTAAACATAATTGAATGTTAAAAAACTGACTTACCTTACAGGTAGTGTGAGTCCCTTAAACATTTTTTCCACTTCGTCATTGTTTTTAAGCATCATGGCTTTTTCAACCACTGACTTAGTCAAATGAGGAGCAAATCGTTCAATAAATTCATACATATAACTGCGTAAAAACGAACCTTTTCGGAATCCAATCTTAGTTGTACTGTATTCAAATAAGTGACTTGCATCAATTTTCACGAGATCAGAATCTAACTTATCATCAATCGCCATAGAAGCTATGACGCCAATACCTACGCCCAGTCTAACGTATGTTTTAATCACATCTGCATCTGTAGCTGTGAAAACAATTTTTGGATCAAGCCCAGCATTGCTAAAGGCTTGGTCTAGGGATGAACGCCCAGTAAAACCGAAAACATAAGTCACAAGTGGGTAATTGGCGATATCTTCAATGGTTAAGGTGCCCTTTTTCGCAAGAGGGTGTTCACGATTAACTATGATACTTCTGTTCCAGTGGTAACAAGGCAACATGACTAAATCGTTATATAAATGCAACGATTCTGTAGCAATCGCAAAATCAGCTTCGCCTTTAGCGGCCAAATCACTGATTTGTGAAGGTGTACCTTGATGCATATGTAAAGACACTTTCGAATATTTATTCATAAAGCCTTTGATTACATCAGGCAGTGCATAACGTGCTTGGGTGTGAGTAGTCGCAATATTCAACTTACCTTGATCAGGTAAAGTGTGTTCACGAGAAACGGCTTTAATACTTTCAACTTTAGCTAATATTTCTCGAGAAATATTAATCACATCTTGGCCAGCTTCCGTTACATGAGTTAAATGTTTGCCACTACGACCAAATATTTGTACCCCCAACTCATCCTCTAACATCCTAACTTGTTTACTGATCCCAGGTTGAGATGTATACAAGCTTTCTGCAGTTGCAGAGACATTCAAGTTATTGTTAAGAACCTCAACAATATAACGGAGTTGTTGTAATTTCATGGCAAAGCCTTGTTTTTAAGCATTGGAATTTGTATATAATAAAACGTTATATAACTTTGAGAAAGGAAATTCCATTAATATTTATAAAAAAGTTCTAAATATTCATATGGAAAACAAAAAAACTGATCCTAATCAGACCTAACATTTGTATCAATGTCTGATAATATAGCCAAATATATCAATAAGATAAGGGGGTTATCTGTGCAGCAAAAAGTACTAAATAACAATAATGGTGAATATGATGAAACCCTCTAATCATTCAATAGATTTTGCTACCGTTCTAGGCTCTGCCGTGCACGACATGAAAAACTCTCTATGTTTATTGATCCAATCTATTGAAAACCTCGGTCAATCTATGTCCGAAACAGATCCCACAACCAATGAACACTTTGCTTCTGCTCATTATGAAGCCGCTCGTCTAAATACAGGTTTAGTTCAACTGCTATCCTTATATCGTGCCGGTCTTGAAAACATGCCTCTAAATATAGATGAGCATTACATAGAAGAAGTAGTAGATGAACTAAAAGCAAGTAACGAAAGTTACCTAAATCATAAAAATATGATTTTAGAAGTTGAGCAATCAGCCGATTTAGTATGGTATCTAGATGCAGATTTAATTGGCATATTAATCAATGACGTATTAATTAATGCAATGCGTTATAGTAAAAGTCACATCAAATTAAGTGTTTATACTGAAGATGACTTTTTAGTATTTAGGATTGAAGACGACGGACCTGGTTATCCTCAGAGAATGTTAGATGCAAATGAAATAACCATGCAAAATTATGATATTAGCCAGGGAAGAACGGGCTTGGGATTGTTTTTTGCGAGGTTAATTGCACAGGCTCATACAAATAAAGAGTTACATGGCCAAATAAAATTAGAAAATGGTGGAGCATTAGGTGGTAGTATTTTTGAATTAAAACTACCTTAAAAAACCTTTAAGAATTTAAATTGCACAAATTTTATATGTTGGGAAAATAGAAATACATGATTTTCACTGTAATAATCATATTGATCGTCGCACTAGTGCTAATGGGCATTATAGTGAACGCGATTCAACAACATAAGAATAAAGTTGAAACTGAGCGTAGAACAGAAGTCGCAAAACAAAAAAATATTATTGAAGGAACAGAGTCCGCCCTACTCGCTTCTGAAAGCATTCCTATTACTCAACGACTAATATTCATATTACAACGCAGAGTCTTACAAGGCTTAAAAACCTTACAAGTCATGAACGAAAGCAGCGCTGACTCAAAAGAACGTATTAAATCATTAGAAGACAGCATTAAATCCTTAGATATAAACCAAACACCTCCTGCTGAAGACAGCTTTCAATTACCACAAGGTGACAAACAGGTAATACAATTTATTCGTGGTGTTAAAACCCTTAGGGCTCTGCTAAGAGCTGAGTTTAAAAAAGGGAAGATTGAAAGCCGAGTATTTTTAGCTGAAGACAAACATTTAGAAGGGTTACAACTTCGAGCAAATGTTGACACCTTAGTAAGACGTGGTGATGTATCCATCAAAAATAATCAGCTAGGGTCAGCTAGGCAGTGTTTAGAAAAAGCAATCGGTGCCCTATCTGCTCAACCCAACCCAACCGGCTATATGACCACTAAATTAGCTCAGCTTGAAGACAAACTTAAAAATATTGAAACAACGCTTAAAACGGCAAACAGTAGAGATGTTGCCAAAAAAGAAGAGTCTGAAAAAAACGAACTCGACGAACTTTTTGCTCAAAAGAAAAAATGGTAAATGTTTATATTTCCTCAATTATTTCTTTGAGTTAAGCAAGAATAATTCAGATTCACTGGTTAATGAATAAATAACCGCACACATTTCAATAGACCCTGTATAATTGCTAACAATAACTAATTTGAGAGCGTTATCTTTGCAATTTTCCGAACTGTCTTTACACCACAATCTGTTAAAGTCCCTTGACGTAAAAGGACTCACCGAACCCACTGAAATTCAAAAAAAGGCAATTCCATATGGCCTTATGGGTAAAGACTTAATTGCGTCTTCTAAAACCGGTTCGGGTAAGACATTAGCTTTTCTATTACCTGCTGTGCATAGAGTGTTAACCAAACACCCGCTTAGTAAACGCGACCCTAGGGTTTTAATCCTTGCGCCAACGAGAGAATTAGCCAAACAAGTTTTTCTGCAACTAAAATGGTTAATCGCAAAACAGCCGCTTAAGGCAGCCTTGGTTTTAGGTGGAGAAAACTTTAATGATCAGGTTAAGGCACTTAAACATCACCCTCATTTTATTGTTGGCACAGCTGGTAGAGTCGTTGACCACTTGTCTGGTAAGTCACTGTTTTTAAATGGGTTAGAACTCTTAATATTAGATGAAGCAGATAGGATGTTAGATTTAGGCTTTGCCTCTGAATTACGTCAAATTAACCAAGCCGCGGATCATAGAAAACGTCAATCTATGATGTTCTCAGCGACATTAGACAGTGCAGCCATGCACCAGCTAACCCAATCTTTACTCAAAAGTCCGCAAAGAGTCAGCGTGGGTTCGTCGAGCGAAGAACATAAAGATATTAATCAGAAATTTTACTTAGCTGACCATGTCACCCATAAAGAAGCCTTATTGACTAAAGTCATTGAGCAGCAAGATTATCGCCAAATTATTGTGTTTACCGCAACCCGCTCAGATACAGAAAGATTGGCTAATCTACTTAAAGAGCAAGACTTTCACGCCATCGCTTTAAGTGGCGATTTAACTCAAGGTCAGCGTAATAACATCATGAGTGAATTTGGACGTGGTCAACAACATATACTCGTCACCACAGATATCGCCTCGCGAGGTTTAGACTTACTTAATGTGGCTTTAGTCGTAAATTTCGATTTGCCCAAGTTAGCCGACGAATACGTGCATAGAGTGGGTAGAACAGGCCGTGCGGGTAACAAAGGTGAAGCTGTCTCATTTGTTGGCCCGAAAGATTGGTATAGCTATTTAGCGATAAAAAGCTTCTTACAACAAAACATAGAGTTTAGTGAAATAGAAGGCCTAGAAGCTAAATTTAAAGGATTAAAGCCAGCCAAAGGAAAAAATATCGGCGCTAAAAAAGCGCCTAAGAAAAAGGCTAATAAAAAGCAACACGTACAACAGGCTCCTAACCGTGTGAAGACCATGCAAGGTAAAGAAGTGGGTGATGTGCCATTAAAACGAAAACCTAGGCAGGTAGCTAACCCCAGTGAAGATGAAGACTAAGTCAGTTTAAATGATGGGTTAGGTGCTAAATTTAAAACAAGTTTAGCTGATGTTTACACCACTACCATAGAGAAAATCCCGTTGCAAAAAATTGCTATTTTTGTAGATGTACAAAACATCTACTACACCACTCGTCAAGCCTATGGACGCCAGTTTAATTACAGGCGTTTTTGGCAACATATCAGCCACCAAGGTAACATTGTGACGGCAAGTGCCTACGCCATAGATAGAGGCGACTCTCAGCAACAAAAATTTCAAAGTGCTCTTAAACACATAGGTTTCGAGGTCAAACTAAAACCCTATATTCAACGCAGTGACGGCTCAGCAAAGGGCGATTGGGATGTTGGTATTGCTATAGATGTGTTAGAAGCTGCAGAACATGCTGACACCATTATCTTGTTGTCTGGAGATGGTGATTTTGATTTGTTACTGAAGAAAGTATCAGAAAAATATAACTGTAAGACCGAGGTATACGGTGTACCTGAACTCACAGCAAATTCATTAGTGAATGCCTGCCAGATATTTCATAAAATAGACGACAGTCTTTTGCAGTAAAACATTAGGTTAATAAAAAAGCCTGAGGTATAACCGAGTACACCTCAAGCCACTTTTTATTAACCTGATTACTGGATAAGAAGTATCGATAAATTTTAATTTAACACTATAATTCAATGACTTAGTAACACTAGACCAAGTTACCTCAGCTGAATTCTACTCGGTGACGAAATTTTTCGTGTATAGCAAGGCGGATTGTCGTACGTAATAACGTGTTATTGCTAGACAATCCAACGTCGATAGGCACAAAAAGAGCGTTATCGAAAGGTTCTGCTTATCCAGTATTCAGGTTTATTAGTTGCCTCTTAAATGGTCAGCCACTAAAAATGCCATTTCTAATACCTGATCGGCATTTAAACGAGGATCACATTGAGTTTTATAAGCTTCTGCTAAGTCAGAATCACCAATTTTATAAGCCCCACCAGTACACTCGGTAACATGTTGTCCCGTCATTTCTAAATGAATACCACCAGCGTGGGTACCTTCAGATTTATGTGCGGCAAAAAATTGCTGAATTTCACGCAAAATTGCATCAAAGTTTCGTGTTTTATAACCACTGTCAGAAGTAAACGTATTGCCGTGCATTGGATCAGAACTCCACACAACCTTTTTGCCTTCTTGTTTTACACGACGTAAGAGCTTAGGTAGATTTTGCTCAAGGTTATCAGCCCCCATACGGGTGATCAGAGTTAATCGCCCTGCTTTGTTTTTCGGATTTAACGCATCAATTAATTGGATTAATTCATCCTCTTGCATGGTCGGTCCGACTTTCACACCAATTGGGTTGTTAATACCTCGGAAAAACTCAATGTGAGCATGATCTAATTGACGTGTACGTTCACCAATCCACAACATATGTGCAGAACAGTTGTACCAATCACCAGTCAGTGTATCTACGCGAGTTAAGGCTTGTTCATAATTTAATAATAACGCTTCGTGTGAGGTGTACAGCATAGTTTCACGCAGTGTTGGCGTGTTGCTGGCATTAATTCCCATTACATTCATTAACTCTAATGAATCTTGAATTCGATTAGCCAGATCTTGATATCTGTCTTTAAGTGGGTTGTTTTCTACAAACGCCATATTCCAACGATTAACTTCATGCAGGTCTGCTAGGCCACCTTGTGCAAAAGCACGCAACAAGTTAAGCGTAGAAGCACCTCTATGGTAGGCTTCGACCATACGTTGAGGATCAGGTCGACGAGCTTCTTTAGTGAACTCAAAACTATTAATAATGTCACCACGATAACTAGGTAACGCAATGCCATTAATCGTTTCAAAATTACCTGAACGAGGTTTAGCATACTGCCCTGCCATACGCGCCACTTTAGTAACTGGGCAACGTCCCGCAAAAGTTAATACTATGGCCATTTGTAAAATGACTTTAAACGTATCTCGGATTTTCGGCGCATTAAATTCGTCAAAAGATTCGGCGCAATCACCGCCTTGCAATAAAAATCCTTTACCTTCAGCTACGTCACCTAATTGTCTAAACAATTCACGGGTTTCAGCCGCAAAAACCAAAGGAGGATAACTTTTTAAGGTATCTTCTACTTGGTTAAGTTCATGTTTATCTTCATATGTAGGTTGTTGCACTATTGGCTTTGCACGCCAACTATCAGGTTGCCACTGGCTCACGATTTTTCCTCGGAATAATTAATCTAATAACAGTTAAAAGTAGTCGGTTAAACCCCAATCAACAAACTGGGCAGCAGAACTTAGTGGTAATGGTTTAAAATATCAACACTTAAGCTAAAAAATTTTGTAATTTTAGGTGTTTTATTTAGTTTGAATTTTTTTGACTAAGCCAATAGAGGCTTCTTCTATTAAATCTAACACGTACTCAAATCCTCGTTTACCACCGTAATATGGATCGGGCACCTCTTCTTCGTCAGATCCACAGTGACTTAAAAACAATGAAATTTTATGCTGATATTCTTCAGGACAATCCTCTAATAAACTAGCAATGTTTTTATTATCCATACCTAGAATGAAGTCAAATTTTTCAAAGTCATTTTCGTGAACCTTACGGCACTTTAATCCTTTAAAACTATATCCACGATCTTGACCTACAGCTTGAGAACGTTTATCTGGTGCAGCCCCTTTGTGATAGCCTGCAGTGCCCGCCGAATCAATTTCAATATCAAGCCCAAGCTCTAACGCTTTATGTCTAAACACCGCCTCTGCACTAGGCGAGCGACAAATGTTTCCTAAACATACAAATAAGACCGAAACTTTGTTACCTGCCATTTTTTACCCTTTCATTTATCCATTTATTTTGGTTTTTAACGTCATGGGTATTCTATCTGTCTGTAATTCCAATTACAGTAAATAATTAGTCCAGATTTGAGTAATTAAATGCAAGTTTTAATGTTAAGTAGTTCTAGAGTAGGCAGTGAAGGTTACCTGCAACATGCTATCCCAATGATCGACCAACATTTAAGGGATCACAAAGAAGTTCTATTTGTCCCCTTTGCTGGTGTAAGTGTGAATTGGGATGAATATACCGCTATGGTGCAGACTGCCCTACCCCATCTAACAATTAAAGGAATTCACCAATATACTGATGCCAAACAGGCCATAAAATCCGCTCAAGCCATTGCAGTAGGTGGAGGCAATACATTTAACTTATTACATCAGCTTTACGAGCAAGATTTACTCAAGCTTATTCAACAGCGAGTAAGACAAGGTTTACCTTATATTGGTTGGAGTGCAGGTTCGAATATTTGTGGTAAAAGCATTCGAACCACAAACGATATGCCGATCATGCAACCTAAAAGTTTTGATGCACTTAATTTAGTGCCATTTCAGCTAAACCCACACTATTCAGATTATCAACCACCTGGCCATAATGGAGAAACCAGAGCACAGCGTATTCAGGAGTTTTGTATATTACACCCAACAACGCCCGTAATCGGTATTCGAGAAGGCAGTGCGTTGTTGTTGCAACGGAATCAACTGACGCTAAAAGGTGAGTTAGATGGCCTTGTGTTTAAGGGCACTTCACAGACTGTAATTACTG
Source organism: Paraglaciecola sp. (assembly GCF_051252315.1). Taxonomy (GTDB): domain Bacteria; phylum Pseudomonadota; class Gammaproteobacteria; order Enterobacterales; family Alteromonadaceae; genus Paraglaciecola. The sequence continues at coordinate 18,635 of NZ_JBPOFP010000058.1, forward strand.
CTAATCAAGATTTAAGTCAATATTTAACCTGAGCTAGGGATAAGCCGGGTTCAGGTTACTTATAAAAACTAGAGCCTTAGCCCCTTGATTTAAAACTATATTTTTACGAATATTTTGCGCTTGTATAAAAACAAAGAACAAAAATAAAACAAAGTCACTATCAACAAGGCAAAAACGAGAGATGCATTTATGGGCGACATCCAGTCACTAAGCGTCCCATAAATAAATTGACGAACACTCATGATACTGCCATCTGCTTGAGTCCATTTAATTAAATATAACGACGATGCGAAAATCCAAGAAAGCACATAAATAAATAAGGGGTTTGAACCGTATATTTCAGTCCACCCAAACCCTCGTTTTATTCCTTTAACATCATATAAATAGATAATCACGATTAAAAAAAGCCAAGCACAGGCATTGGTTATCAATACATAGGTACTGGTCCATAAGGCTTTATTGACTGGAAACCACAGCTGCCAAATAGAGCAAATGACAATTGAGACAACAGACCAAATAAACAAAGTTTTAATCTTAGTCATATGGTTAGTACTATCGGCCAACATTGCACTAGTTAGATAGCCTGCTAAAACGGTGACAACAGCAGGCAAACAACTGAGTAAACCTTCTGGATCAAAAGCCACACCAAACCCTTGATAAAGATGACTTGCACCAAACAGTACAATATCAATCTCCCGAACTAAGTTACTTTCTAGCGAATATGGGTTTTCAATAGCAAGTAAAGTCAACCAATAGGCAATTAAGATAACCACACAAGCAACAAAAACTTGTTTCTTGTTCAATACACAAATCATTACCGCTGCAACGCCATAACATAAGGCGATACGCTGCAGAACCCCCATTATTCGCCAACTTTCAGGGTCGCCAGTAAATGGGAATATATTTAATAAAAACCCAATAACAAACAATACCAGCGTACGTTTAAGTATTTTTAACCAAGGTACGGGAATGGATTGTTCATTTGCAGGCACATACTTTTGCATCGAATGAAACATAGCTGCGCCGACAATAAACATAAAAAATGGGAAGATGAGATCGGTTGGGGTTAAACCATGCCAACTAGCATGTAACAAAGGGGCATAAACGTGAGACCAAGAGCCTGGATTATTCACCAGTAACATAGCGGCTAAGGTGAAACCTCTGAAAATATCTAAACTGATTTGACGTTGTTTATTGGACACCACAAAGCCTTCCTATTTAATTCAAAAAGTCTTGTTCGAGCATAATAGAACTGGTGACGAATAGCATTACATTTAGGTCATGGTGCTAGATAAGCCAAGTCGTCTTTTAGATGTTATGTGTGCAAGCCTCTTAAAACAAACGTTTTCCAGTTAATGCGATATATGCCGCTATAAATCCAACAATCGAATAGATCCATTCAAAAATACTAATGTCTTGAAACTGCCCGTTAAGGGTCATAACCCCTAACATGCCAGCTAAAATAAGCGATGGAATAGATACAATCCCAATTAACACCCTTAAATTGGTGGGTAATTTTTGTTGGGTGTTGACTGGTTCCATAATTATTTAAACCTATTATCTATGACTTAGACTGCTTGTGAATTTTTTTACTCATACGCATCAACTGCCTACGTTTACGTCTTTGTGAATCATTTAATTGACTATGATCAGTTTCGAATGGATTAACTGATTCTCTAAATTCGATTTTAATAGGTGTTCCCATCACTTTTAGTGATTTACGGAAATAATTCATCAAGTATCGTTTGTATGAATCAGGTAAATCTTTAAGTTGGTTACCATGTATCACTACAATTGGCGGATTGTATCCACCGGCATGAGCATATTTTAACTTCACTCTGCGACCACGCACTAATGGTGGCTGATGGTCATCTTGAGCCATTTCCATGATACGCGTTAACATCGAAGTCGTAATACGTTTAGTCGCAGAGTTATAAGCCTCTTGCACCGACTCAAATAAATGCCCTACACCTGTACCATGTAATGCCGAGATATAATGAATGCGTGCAAAATCAATAAAACCTAAACGCCTATCGAGCTCACGGTTTATTTCGTCTTTTACACCTTTATCTAAGCCATCCCATTTATTCACAGCCACAACCAATGAACGGCCAGCATTTAAAATAAATCCTAATAAACTTAAATCTTGATCGGTAATACCTTCTCTAGCATCCACTACAAACAAGACAACATTTGACTCTTCAATAGCTTGTAATGTTTTAACGATGGAAAACTTTTCGATGGCCTGTGAGATATTTCTGCGTCGTCTAACTCCAGCAGTATCAATAAGAACATATTCTCGTTCGTCACGTTCCATAGGGATAAATACACTATCGCGGGTAGTACCAGGTTCATCGTAAACGACGACTCTTTCTTCGCCTAAAATACGATTAGTTAAAGTCGATTTACCTACATTAGGTTTACCAACAATAGCAAGTTTAATAGGTTGTCCTTGAAGCCTAGCTAACTGCTCTTCGGCATCTTCCTCAGCAAACTCTTCATCACTTTCTTCCGGCACAATCATGTCTGGAAACTGTTCTGCTAGAGGCGTGAGGGATTGCTGTAATAATTGAGTTACGCCTCTGCCGTGGGCTGCAGCTATTTGGCTGACATCACCTAAACCTAAAGCAAAAAAGTCGGCACTTTCGCTGTCACCATCTATCCCGTCAACTTTGTTAGCTACAACATAAACCGGCTTTTCTTGACGACGTAGATGTTCTGCAATACCTTGATCGGCTGCGGTCATACCAACACGTGCATCAACTAAAAACAACACAACATCAGCTTCAACTATGGCTAATAGAGATTGTTCAGCCATCGCCATATCAATGCCTTTTTCATCGCCACTGATACCACCTGTATCGACAACAATAAACTGCAGGTTTTCATACTCAGCTTGACCATATTTTCTGTCCCGCGTTAACCCAGGAAAATCCGCCACCAATGCGTCTCGCGTTCGAGTAAGGCGATTAAATAAAGTCGATTTTCCAACATTTGGGCGACCAACTAAGGCAACAACGGGTAACATAATGACATATCCTGTAGACAAAAACGGCTTGGAATTATTCCAAGCCGTTAAAAATTATTGGTGCGAATATTTAACAAAACTCACACAAAATGACTCTATGGCGTTTCAATGGCCACTAGTTTACCATCTCTGGTTTGGGTATATAACATATTGCCCTGCGCCACAGGTGCTGAATAAATACTTTCATCTTCATCATCAGCTCCTACTTCTAAACGTGCAACTAGACTACCATCAGTTTTATCGAACCAATGTAAATATCCGTATTGGTCACCTGCTACTACATAATCACCAACAGGTGTAACAGCCGTCAATAAACGTTTTTTAAGTGCGCCTTGACTCCATAACTCCACACCATTACGAATATCTAAGGCGTAGACATAACTGTTATTGTCTACCACAAATAACGATGAACCAGACAAACTTAAACTACGATAAGATTTGTATTCACGTTTCCAAATAATTCGGCCACTACGCATCTCTACTGCAGCCAAAGTACCATCATAAGAAATAACATAGATAATACCGTTAGCCACAAGCGGCTGACTATCAATATCAACAATTCTCTCTAGTTCAGTAACGCCTGTTGCAGCTGAAATAACCTGTTCCCAAGCTGATTGGCCATTTGCAATAACATTAACTACTAATTTACCTGTAGCCGTTCCGATTATGGCTCCGCCATTTGCAGCAGAAGGAGCAGAAACACCACGCAAAGATAAAGGAGGTACATCTGATTCATGTGACCATAACTCTTCACCGTCTGCAGAATTTAAAGCATACACAAAGCCAGAGCCTGTATTTACCACAACAACACCACTATCAACGGCTGGAGAAGCTAACACTTCGCCTTTGACGGTTGTAATCCACTTTTGTTCGCCAGTGTTTGCATCTAAAGCAATAACTTCGCCGTTTTCAGTACCAAAAAACACAGTTTCATAAGCAACAGTTACACCACCAGCTATTTTTGCCGGAATACCGCTAGACCATAATTTTTTAACACTGGCGGTCAAACCTTCATCTTTATAGGTAGCTAAGTTTCTTTGCCAAACTTTTTTACCCGTTTCTTGTTCAAACGCGGCTATCATGCCTTGTCTATCAGCAGCAAAAACCTTTTTATAATTAACAGCGGGTTTTAGCTTTGAAAAAAAGTTACCAACACCATCACCTAAATCAACAGACCATTTTTGTACCGGTGTGAATTTTGACTCAATTGGTTGCAAGCGACGAATTTCTATTTCGTCGTCATCGTAAAACCAATTTGCCACTGTGGTACAGCCCGAAAACACTAAGCAACTAGAAACCAATAATGAAACTAAAATTCGGTTCACGTTTATCACCTACCCGTTAGCCAACGCAGTTAAATTATCTAACTTCATTTTTAAAATAGGATCACGTTCATTAATTTCTAAAGCAGCACTATAAGCGGCACGTGCTTTATCGAATAATTTTTGCTCTTGATACACATCGCCTTTAATTTCTTGTGAAGAACCTTTAAAGGCTTCATCTTGAATTTTATCTGCCGTAGCTAAGGCTTTATCTAATTCGCCTTGTTCGATTTGAACACGAGCTAAGCGCACCTGAGCGACCGATTTTACCGCTAATACATCAGCGTTATTGCTAACAAACTCCAAATGTTTAGCAGCTTCGGCCAAATCATCACTATCAGTCGCTTTTTTAGCCAGTTCCAAAGCCATTAATAACGAATAACCAGTATCAGTGTGGTTATCAATATACGCCTTTGCTTGGCCTATGCCTTTTTCATCAGCAGCCAGTTCAGTTGAGGCTTTTTCAAAAGCAACAGAGGCTATTTCTTTAGCCGCCATTTCACTTTCGTTGTAATAACGCCAGCCATATAAACCACCTAAACCTAATACTGCGCCAACAATGAGTGCCGTACCATTTTCTTTCCAAAAGCGCTTAATAGCTTCTACTTGTTGTTCTTCTGTTTCGAACTGATCCATTATTCTTTCCTCTTACTACTGGTATGTAATTAACATACTTAAAAATTAAACTGTTATATAGAATTTACTGGTTAAATAATTCACCAATAAAATTAACTAATTCGGTTTTGGCAACAATTTTTTGCTCTTGTTTTTCACGCAAGTATTTTATTGCCACTTGATTTTGATCCACTTCATCTTGACCAATAATTAACGCTATACTGGCTCCACTGTTGTCAGCACGCTTCATTTGTTTTTTAAAGTTGCCACCACCACAATGGTTCATAACTTTAACGTTAGGTAAATTATCTCTTAGGCTCTCGGCCAATTGACGTGCGTATAACTCTACTGAATTTTCCATAGCGGTAACATATACATCAACCGCTGGTGCAACGTTTTTATCTTGTTCTAAGGTCTGTAACATTAACACTAGTCGTTCTAAGCCCATGGCAAACCCAACACCTTGCGTTCCTTTACCACCAAGTTGCTCAACTAAGCCATCGTATCGACCACCAGCACAAACTGTCCCTTGTGCGCCTAAACTGTCTGTTACCCATTCAAATACAGTGCGATTATAATAATCTAAACCACGTACTAAAGAAGGATTAACTCGGTATTGGATGCCTAACTTGTCTAATCGTTCACACAAACCTGTAAAATGTTGAGCAGATTCTTCATCTAAACAATCAATTAACTTAGGTGCATCCTGAATTGCTTCTTGTACCTGAGGGTTTTTACTGTCTAACACCCTCAGTGGATTGGACTCTAATCGTCTTAAACTGTCTTCATCTAGAGCAGATTCTTTGGTCTTTAAAAAGCTGACGAGTTGTTCTTTATAAGCAAGCCTTGCTTCAGCAGAACCTAATGAGTTAATTTCCAAGGTAACGTGGTCGGTAATTCCAAACAACTTCCATAGTCGAGCACTTAATAAAATGACCTCGGCATCAATATCAGGCCCTTCTAAGCCGAATACTTCTACACCAAATTGATGAAATTGACGATAGCGACCTTTTTGTGGACGCTCATGACGGAACATGGGACCCATGTACCATAATCGTTGCTGCTGGTTATATAATAAACCATGCTCGTTACCGGCACGAACCACGCTAGCCGTGCCCTCTGGACGCAAGGTTAAACTATCTGAATTGCGGTCAGCAAAGGTATACATTTCTTTTTCTACAATATCAGTGACTTCACCGATAGAGCGTTTAAATAAATCAGTGCTTTCCACAATCGGAGTGCGGATCTCTTGATAACCATAACTCGCCACTACTTGACGAATTGTTGATTCGACGTACTGCCAAAGTCCCGAATCTGTCGGTAAGCAGTCGTTCATACCCCGAATTGCCTGAATTTTTTTCGCCACTGACTTAAATCTCTTATTACAATAATTAAAAAAGCCCCGCATTATAGGGGCTTTGTGCTTAAACGTAAAACATTGAAGACAAAAATACTCAGCTAACTTACCTTGAAATCTAAAGTAAGTTATTAACCTAGCTGTTTTACGGCAATTTTATTGCTCTCATCCAATGTAGCGGCCTTAGCTCTAATTCGTTTTTCCAATTGATCAACTAAGTCGTCATTAGATAAACGTTCTTTTTGACGTTTACCATCTAAATAAAAACCACTCATGTTTCGTGCTCCGGTTAAACCAAGATCAGAAACTTCAGCTTCGCCAGGACCATTAACTACACAACCAATTATGGAGACATCCATAGGTGTTAATAAATCTTCTAACCTTTGTTCTAAAGCATTCACGGTATTGATGACATCAAATTCTTGTCGTGAACAACTGGGGCAAGCAATAAAATTGATCCCTCTAGAACGAATACGTAATGACTTAAGAATATCAAATCCAACTTTAATTTCTTCAACAGGATCGGCTGCTAAAGAAATACGAATAGTGTCACCGATACCTTCAGCTAACAACATGCCTAAACCAACTGAGCTTTTAACTGCACCAGCACGAATACCACCGGCTTCTGTGATCCCTAAGTGTAATGGTTGATCAATTTGTTTGGCTAACTCTCTATAAGCGCCTACTGCTAAAAAAACATCAGACGCTTTTACACTCACCTTAAATTGATCAAAGTTTAGTTTGTCTAAAATGTCTACGTGACGCATAGCTGATTCGACTAATGCCGCGGGAGTAGGCTCTGTATATTTTTCTTGGATCTCTTTTTCCAGCGATCCACCATTCACTCCAATACGAATAGGAATGTTTTTATCTCTAGCACAATCCACGACGGCTTTTACTCGTTCCATAGAACCAATGTTGCCAGGGTTAATTCGTAGACAATCCACGCCATATTCAGCGACTTTTAGCGCAATACGATAATCAAAGTGAATATCTGCAATAAGTGGAATAGACACTTGTTGTTTGATGATTTTAAAAGCTTCAGCAGCATCCATAGTTGGCACAGATACTCGAACAATTTCACCACCTACGGCTTGAATCTGCTCGATTTGTGCAACGGTAGCTGCTACATCAGTAGTCAAAGTGTTCGTCATAGATTGAACAGCAATTGGCGCACCATCACCGATAGGTACATTACCTACATAAATACGTTTAGAAGGGCGACGAATAATAGGTGATTCAGCAAACATTTTAATTGATTAACTCTGTGTTGTTCGTTTATAGATAAAGTTCTAAGAAGAAACTATTCTGTTAAAGGTAATTCGAATTTAGCACTGCGACCAGGTACGATAAATGACATATCAACAGCATCACCAGCATAGCTAATTTTCACGACTTCTGGTGCGCCTAAAGTCACTACAAATGGAGGAATGCCAGTAATTGGCATAACACGCCCTTTAGTTTTAACGCCAAAAGCAATATTTTCACCTGTAGCGTCAGCTAAATTCATCCAACAATTGTCGCTAAATTCAAAAACAAGTTCTACAGGCTCTGCTTGGTTAACCGGAACGTCTTCTGTAGCGCTAGCGTCAAGCGTTGACGCTTCATTGGTCAGTTCTTGTGAAACGCTTTCGACTTCGCTCACCTCACTCGCATCTTGCGGGTTTAGACTTTCATTGGGTACGCCAGATTCAGCCTGAGGTTCCAAGTCTTCAATAGCTGCCGATTCATTAACCTGGTTAACTGGTGCATCGTTATCAAGTAAGTTTGACTCAAGATTGTCTGATTCAGTTGCGTCTACTGGGATTATTGCTTGAGGCTCTTCTTGTTGTGTTTCAGATAGTGTTTCGGGTTTTGTTTCAACTTTCTGTTCAACAGTTGTAGCAGGAGAAGATAAAAATGAGCTGACTTTATTTTCTCCATCACTTTGTTGAAACCACCAAACAACGACTAATGCGATGACCACGGCAACAATTAAATAGGTAACTAACATAAGTTTATCGTCATTAGCTTGATGACTAAATTTGCGTGAAAAGCTTTGTAATTTGGCTGGTTCTTTTTTCTGCGTATTATGCTTCTCAAAAGCATCTACAATTTCCGATTCAGACACATTGACTTGTTTGGCATACAACTTCAAATATCCCTTGATGAAGGTTAAGGATATATTAATATCGTAATTGTCTTGCTCCAGCTCTTCAATTAAAGTGTTTTTTAATCGCACTTTACTCGCAATATCTTGAGTAGATAAATTCGCTGCTTCCCTAGCCTTTTTTAAAATTTCGCCGGGTCCCGGAACCACTACTTCTTGTTGTTCTTCGCTCATATTTTTTTACTACTCATCAGATTTAGGGGCCACAATTTTTAACTTCATGCCATTATATATTGCCGAGGCATCCGATAGTTCATTCCACTCTACCAAACGTTGCATTCTTATATTATACATTAATGAAATTCTGTACAGGTTTTCTCCCTTTGCAACCAGATGATAACTAGGAGTTTCTGACTCAGCAGGTTCAACCTCTATATCTGTTACTTCTTTTTCCTGAACAGGTTCGGTAATGGCTACTTCTGTGTTTTGTGAAACGGTTCTGCTTGCCGTACTTGTTGTCACTGCAGTTAACGTCGAAGAGTGATTAACCTCTGACTGAGTCTTTGATTCAACTTCAGGTAATACAACCACTGGTGTTTTCAACACTTTCATGGTCTTTTTCGGTTTTGTTTTTTCTGGCGTTTGCTTAATTAAAGCAATAACCTCTGGGTTATCTGGATACACCTTAATCAACATATCTCGAAAACCTTTAGCGGCAGCGTAATTTCCACTACCATTTTCGATTTCTATGGCCATTAATAAACTTTGCGGACTAACCTGAGCGACTTTTTCATAACGTCTCAGTACATCTCGTGCTTCAGCCCATTGTTTTGCATTAATTAATGACTGAGTTAGTAGGAATAAACTATTCCCTCTCCCAGGCTGATGATTGACGGCACTGCGTAAATATTCGATAGCATCTTGAGGATGACCTGAGCTTTGACTACACAAGGCTAAGTTTTCATATGTTTCTGCACTAGAGATGTAGTTACTCGTATTCACCGCTTTAAGAAAATATACTTTTGCTTGTTCATAGTTACCGTTTTGACATAAAAATGCCCCGTAACTATTAGTAATATCAGCATTTTTAGGTTCAAGATCCATGGCAAACTGGTAAGCATCTTCTGCTTGTTCAATTTCCCCGACTTTCTGATAATAATAGGCCATTGCAAAGTTTACATCCGCAGAACGTGGCGCAAACTCCATCGCTTTATCTAAGTTAAATTTAGCTTGGCTATAATTTCCATTTTTTAAATACGTTAACCCAAGCGAAATTCGCGTTTTAGCCGCTTTTAGTTGGTTAAAATTATTAGAACCAGATTGTTGTCCACTTTGACTACTACAGCCAATAAAGAGGATAACAACGAAACAAAAGATACATTTTATTCTTAACATAGAATTTTATTATTCCTTGTAAAAAACCTATTGTGCCATTTTTACTGAAATATTCTCACCCTTAAGTTGTTTTTTCATCATTCTTTTTGTTCTATCCACCACATCGCCAACTAATTGCCCACATGCAGCGTCAATATCATCACCTCGGGTACGTCTCACCACGACCACTAAACCATATTCAATCAATACTTTTGCGAAGCGGTCAATACGAGAGTTACTTGAACAAGTATAAGGTGAACCTGGGTATGGATTAAAAGGGATCAAATTAATTTTACATGGCGTTTCAGCCAATACCTTAGCCAGTTCATGTGCTTGGTCGGTACTGTCGTTGATGCCATTTAGCATCACGTATTCTACTGTCACTTTTCCAGAAT